>NZ_JBFTZE010000012.1:0-176357 GCF_056406935.1 Pseudomonas sp. P1_A1
TTTTCTACAGCAGCCTCTGTTGCTGTCAAGCGGTTATTTTCAGAAGTTTTCAAAGTTTCCCGTAAGAAACATCAGCAACTTCAACCACTTGCGCTTCCGATCTCTCGTTAGCGGGAGGCGAATTCTACAGCGTTAGTCGCTGCTGTCAACACCTCTTTTTCTCCGCTTTCGACCGAGAAGATCGAATCGTTAATAAGGCGACAACATCCTGCCTTACCAACTCCTTCTGGCTTCGATGAACTGAAGCGTAACCGCTGTCGAAAACTGCGTAACTCGTTGTTTACCAAGGAGTTTTCCGTTTCGACTGCGCCGGAAGTGGGGCGAATTATAGACGTCTAGAATCTGCCGTCAACCCCTGATTTCAGCTTTATTCGGATTTGAGCGTAATACGCGCAAATGCCTTCTTCCCTGCCTGGCAAACGTGGGTCGCGCCCAGTGCGTATATAAAGGTGCGATCGACAACTTCACCATCTATACGCACACCACCAGAACCCAGAAGATCACGCGCCACGGCAGAGTTCTTCACCAGGCCCGCCTTATTAAGGACAGCGGCGATCGGCATATCCTCGGCAGCGGTCAATTCGACCTCTGGCAGATCATCCGGCAACTCGCCGTCTTTCATACGGTTGCCCGCCGCACGGTGAGCACTGGCCGCAGCCTCTTCACCATGGAAACGCGCAACGATCTCTTCGGCCAACTTGATCTTGATGTCACGCGGATTCGCACCTGCCTCGACGTCAGCCCGCAAGGCATCGATCTCTTCCATGGAGCGGAAGCTGAGCAATTCGAAGTAACGCCACATCAGCACATCAGGAATAGAGACCAGCTTGCCGTACATGACACCCGGCGCCTCCTGGATACCGACATAGTTGCCCAACGACTTGGACATCTTCTTCACGCCATCCAGCCCTTCGAGCAAAGGCATGGTCAGAATGCATTGAGCCTCTTGACCATAACTACGCTGCAGCTCACGCCCCATCAGCAAGTTGAACTTCTGATCGGTACCACCCAGCTCGACATCCGCGCGCAAAGCGACCGAGTCATAACCCTGAACCAGCGGATAGAGGAATTCGTGAATGGCGATTGGCTGATTGGTTGTGTAGCGCTTGTCGAAGTCGTCGCGCTCGAGCATGCGTGCCACGGTGTATTGCGAAGTCAGGCGAATGAAGTCAGCCGGCCCCATCTGATCCATCCAGGTGGAGTTGAACGCCACTTCGGTTTTGGCCGGATCAAGAATCTTGAAGACCTGAGTCTTGTAGGTCTCGGCATTCTCGAGAACCTGCTCACGGGTGAGCGGCGGACGTGTCGCACTCTTGCCGCTCGGATCACCGATCATCCCGGTGAAGTCACCTATAAGGAAGATCACCTGGTGCCCCAGATCCTGGAACTGGCGCAGCTTATTAATAAGCACGGTGTGACCCAGATGCAAATCCGGCGCGGTCGGATCGAAGCCTGCCTTAATACGTAGCGGCTGGCCACGCTTGAGCTTTTCGATCAGCTCGGACTCGACCAACAGTTCTTCCGCACCACGTTTGATCAGCGCTAGCTGCTCTTCAACCGACTTCATAACAGACCTGCAAGACTCGAATTCAAAGGGGACCAACCATACAAGATCGGGCGTCAAATACAAGTTTTGCCCGGCGCACGGACGCCAATCCACGGACAGAGCGTCCGCAGGCTTGCTTCAGAGATGATTTGGTTATATTTTATACAGTTATTTCGTCTTCATCATGTCATTCATCTTTTCCAATTCATTTTTTCAAAGTCAAAATTACTTATGACCAAAGAATCGTCTAAAGCGCCACCGCTTTACCCGAAGACCCACCTGCTCGCAGCAAGCGGTATCGCCGCCCTTCTGAGCCTGGCGCTTCTGGTATTTCCTTCCAGTGATGTTGAAGCCAAAAAGACGACCCTGAGTCTTGAACTGGAAAGCCCTGTAGAACAACTGACACAAGATCAAGACGCCGCCGACGTCGTCCAAGCCACAAATGAGCCGGCAGCCTCCCCTTTCGCGCA
The DNA here is from genome assembly GCF_056406935.1 of Pseudomonas sp. P1_A1. NCBI lineage: Bacteria > Pseudomonadati > Pseudomonadota > Gammaproteobacteria > Pseudomonadales > Pseudomonadaceae > Pseudomonas > Pseudomonas sp. P1_A1. The sequence continues at coordinate 2,017 of NZ_JBFTZE010000012.1, forward strand.
GATCGAAAACAGCGCCGAAGCCCCGCAGGAAACTGCCCAGGCCGCCCCCGCGCCAGTCGTCGAAGAAAAGAAGGCGCCAGGCCACAGGGAAGTGATCGTTGCCAAAGGCGACACTCTCTCGACATTGTTTGAGAAAGTCGGCCTTCCGGCCACTTCGGTGCATGAAGTGCTGGCCAGTGACAAGCAGGCCAAGCAGTTCAGCCAGCTCAAACATGGCCAGAAGCTCGAATTCGAACTCGGCCCGAACGGCCAACTGACCAATTTGCACAGCAAAGTCAGCGACACGGAAAGCATCAGCCTGACCAAGAACGACAAGGGTTATACCTTCAACCGCATTACCGCCAAGCCCACTGTTCGCACCGCCTACGTACATGGCGTGATCAACAGTTCGCTGTCGCAATCCGCAGCCCGTGCCGGTTTGTCCCATAGCCTGACCATGGATATGGCCAGCGTGTTTGGCTATGACGTCGACTTCGCCCAGGATATTCGCCAGGGTGACGAGTTCGATGTGATCTATGAACAGAAGGTCGTCAACGGCAAAGCGGTTGGCAACGGTCCGATTCTTTCCGCACGCTTCACCAACCGCGGCAAGACTTACACCGCCGTGCGCTACACCAACAAACAAGGCAACAGCAGCTACTACACGGCTGATGGCAACAGCATGCGCAAGGCGTTCATCCGAACTCCGGTAGACTTCGCCCGCATCAGCTCGAAATTCTCCATGGGCCGCAAGCACCCGATCCTGAACAAGATCCGCGCCCACAAGGGTGTCGATTATGCAGCACCGCGCGGCACACCGATCAAGGCTGCCGGCGACGGCCAGGTATTGTTGGCCGGTCGCCGCGGCGGTTACGGCAATACCGTGATTATCCAGCACGGCAGTACTTACCGTACGCTGTACGGCCACATGCAGGGCTTCGCCAAAGGCATCAAGACTGGCGGCAGCGTCAAGCAAGGTCAGGTGATCGGCTACATCGGCACCACCGGCCTCTCTACCGGCCCGCACCTGCACTACGAGTTCCAGGTCAATGGTGTGCACGTCGATCCACTGGGTCAGAAGGTAGCGATGGCCGATCCGATCTCCAAAGCTGAACGCTCACGATTCCTTGCGCAAAGCCAACCGCTGATGGCGCGCATGGACCAAGAGAAAGCCACCCTGCTGGCTTCGAGCAAACGCTAAGCCATGGCGCTCTATATAGGTGTGATGTCCGGGACCAGCCTTGATGGCCTGGACATTGCGCTGATCGAGCAAGCCCCGGCGATCAAGCTGATCGCCACGCATTACATCCCCATGCCCGAATCCCTGCGCGCCGAGCTGCTTGGCTTGTGCGCCAGCGGTCCGGACGAGATTGCCCGCTCCGCCATTGCCCAGCAAAACTGGGTGAAACTGGCCGCACAGGGCATTCATACCCTCCTCGACCAACAAAACCTCAAGCCTGGTGACATTCGCGCGATTGGCAGCCACGGCCAGACCATTCGCCACGAACCGGCGCGCGGGTTCACGGTGCAGATCGGCAACCCTGCCTTGCTCACCGAGCTGACCGGCATCACCGTGGTCAGCGACTTCCGCAGCCGCGACGTAGCCGCTGGCGGACAAGGCGCTCCATTGGTTCCAGCCTTTCACGAAGCCTTGTTTGAACAGCAGCCCGGTAACCGCGCGGTGCTGAATGTCGGCGGGTTCAGTAACCTCAGCCTGATCGAACCCGGCAAGCCTGTCGCGGGCTTTGACTGCGGCCCGGGGAACGTCTTGCTGGATGCCTGGATTCACCGGCAACGCGGCGACAACTTCGATCTCGACGGCCAATGGGCCGCCAGCGGCAAGGTTGAACCAGCTCTGTTGAATGAGCTGCTCAGTGATCCGTTCTTTGTAACTCAAGGCCCGAAGAGCACTGGCCGCGAAGTGTTCAATCTGCCATGGCTGATGCAGCATCTGTCACAGCTGCCAACCTTCGCAGCCGAAAACGTACAGGCCACACTGCTTGAGCTGACCGCCCTGACCATCGTCGAGTCATTGCAAAGCGCTCAATCGGATACCCGGGAGCTGCTGGTCTGCGGCGGCGGCGCACACAACGCCACGTTGATGAAGCGGTTGGCCAGCCTGTTGCCGAACGCGAAAGTCAGCAGCACCGCCGCTTATGGTGTAGACCCGGACTGGGTTGAAGCCATGGCCTTTGCCTGGCTGGCTCATTGCTGCCTGGAAGGTATCGCGACCAACCGCCCAAGCGTCACCGGCGCCCGTGGCCTGCGCATTCTCGGCGCCATCTACCCCGCTTGAACCTAAACCCCAGACAGCAAAACGCCGCAGAGTCCTGAGACCCTGCGGCGCTTGTTGATGCGGTGAGTTGCGATCAGATCGAGAACGAAGAGCCGCAACCACACGTGGTGGTAGCGTTCGGGTTTTTGATCACGAAACGCGAACCTTCCAGACCTTCCTGGTAATCCACCTCGGCACCTGCCAGGTACTGGAAGCTCATCGGATCGACCACCAGGCTGACGCCTTCGCGCTCGACAATGGTGTCGTCATCGGCCACTTCTTCATCGAAGGTGAAGCCGTACTGAAACCCTGAACAACCGCCGCCCGTAACGAATACGCGCAGCTTCAAGCGATCATTCCCCTCTTCATCGACCAGGCTCTTCACCTTGTGCGCAGCACCGTGGGTGAATTGCAAAGCCGTGGGGGTGAAGGATTCGACGCTCATGCTGACTATCTCCCGGCGTTACGCCGCCATAATGCGTGATGACGCGCATTATCCGCTTCTCCCAGAAAATCGGTCAACTATTGTTACGGTATATCAATCAACCCAATTGTCAGACCAGAATGCAAAAAGGCCCGTTCAACGGGCCTTTTTGCTGTGCGGGATAAAGCCTTACGGCAGCATGCCCGCATGGGAAAGACCCAGGCGCTCATCCAGACCGAAGAGGATATTCAGGTTCTGCACAGCCTGACCCGACGCGCCTTTGACCAGGTTGTCGATGACCGACAACACCACCACCAGATCACCATCCTGCGGACGATGCACGGCGATACGGCAAACGTTGGCACCACGCACGCTGCGGGTTTCCGGATGGCTGCCGGCTGGCATTACGTCGACGAACGGTTCGTTGGCATAACGCTTTTCGAACAGGGCTTGCAGATCCACCGAACGGTCCACGACAGTCGCGTAGAGCGTCGAGTGAATACCGCGAATCATCGGCGTCAGGTGCGGAACGAAGGTCAGGCCCACGTCCTTGCCCGCTGCACGACGCAGACCCTGGCGGATTTCCGGCAAGTGACGATGACCTTTTACGGCGTAGGCCTTCATGCTTTCCGACGTCTCGGAGTACAGCGAACCTACGGAAGCGCCACGACCCGCACCGCTGACACCGGATTTGCAGTCAGCGATCAAACGTGTGGTATCGGCCAGACCGGCTTCAAGCAATGGCAGGAAACCCAATTGCGTCGCGGTCGGGTAGCAACCCGGTACAGCAATCAGGCGTGCCTGCTTGATCTGCTCGCGATTGACTTCCGGCAAGCCGTAGACCGCTTCCTCCAGCAGTTCCGGCGCACCGTGCGGCTGGCCGTACCACTTGGCCCACTCATCGGCGTCCTGCAGACGGAAGTCTGCCGACAGGTCGATGACCTTGGTTCCGGCAGCCAGCAACTCACCCGCCAGGGCATGGGCGACACCGTGCGGCGTGGCGAAGAACACCACGTCGCAAGCCCCGAGGGTCTTGATGTCCGGAACGCTGAACGCCAGGCCGTCGTAATGGCCTCGCAGGTTCGGGTACATGTCGGCCACGGCCAGGCCGGCCTCGGATCGGGAAGTGATCACCACCACTTCTGCCTGCGGATGCTGTGCCAACAGACGCAGCAGTTCGACACCGGTGTAACCCGTGCCGCCGACGATACCGACCTTGACCATAAACCTGCCCTCAACGAACCCACTGGAAAGCCGTCGATGATAGGGGCCGCGCGGCCCTGCGACAACCGTCAAGGTGACGTGCGGCGGCTCATGTGTCCCGTCTCGGGCATACGTTCAAGTTTTGGCGWGTGGATTTTGTTGCCAGACAAGGCGCCGCGACGAGTCATAGCCCGCTATGGCGAGGAGCGGCAACGCAGTATGGCGACAAAAGACACCGTCAAAATTGAACAGTTATGTCCGAGACGGGACACTTTCTCTACTATTCGGGCTACCGTGAACCTGGGAATAACTAAAAATGCTTTATCTGTGGCTCAAAGCGCTTCACATCATCAGCATGGTCTGCTGGTTTGCCGGTCTGTTTTACCTGCCGCGCCTGTTCGTCTATCACGCGCAAAGCGAAGACACCGTCAGCAAGGAACGCTTCAGCATCATGGAGCGCAAGCTGTACCGGGGTATCATGGGGCCAGCAATGATCGCCACCCTGGTGTTCGGTATCTGGCTGATCAGCCTCAACCCGAGCGCCTATTTCAGCCAGGGCGCGTGGATGCACGCCAAGTTGACCCTGGTGGTGATCCTGATCGGCTACCACCACATGTGCGGCGCCCAGGTAAAACGCTTTGCCCGTGGCGAAAACACCCGCAGCCATGTCTTTTATCGCTGGTTCAATGAAGTGCCGGTTCTGATATTGCTGGCTATCGTCATTCTGGTCGTCGTCCGGCCGTTTTAAATCCAACAGACACACTCACCCGGGGTACTTCCAATGTCGCTGCCCGCTCTGCTCGAACAACGCTTGCGACTGCCGGTGGTGGCGGCACCGATGTTCCTGATCTCCAATCCTGAGCTGGTGCTCGCCTGCTCCCGTAATGGCGTGGTGGGCAGTTTCCCTGCGCTGAATCAGCGTGAAAGCAGCGGTTTCAAGGCCTGGCTGGAAGAAATCGAAGCAGGGTTGGCGACATTGGAAAACCCCGCCCCTTACGCGGTGAACCTGATCGTCCACCACAGCAATCCGCGATTGCAGGCGGACCTGGCGATCTGCATCGAACACAAAGTACCCATCGTGATCACCAGCCTCGGCGCCGTGAAGGAAGTGGTCGATGCGGTGCACAGCTATGGCGGCCTGGTGTTTCACGACGTGACGACCCGTCGCCACGCCGAAAAAGCCGCCGAAGCCGGTGTCGACGGTTTGATTGCCGTTGCCGCGGGGGCTGGTGGTCACGCCGGGACCTGGAGCCCGTTTTCGCTGATCGCCGAGATTCGCCAGTTTTTCGACAAGACCCTGCTGCTGGCTGGCTGCCTGAACCATGGCCACGAGATTCTTGCTGCGCAATTGCTTGGTGCGGATCTGGCCTACTTCGGTACGCGATTTATCGGCACCACCGAAAGTCATGCGCCTGACGCCTACAAGGAGATGCTCCTGACAGCCAGAGCCGCAGACATCGTCCATACTCCAGCGGTGTCGGGCGTACCGGCAAGCTTTATGCGTCAGAGCCTGGAGGCCGCCGGTTTCGACATGGCGGCGCTGCAAAGCAAGGGCGAGGTGGACTTCGGCTCCAAGCTCAAGCCGTTAAACGACGAAGCCAAAGCCTGGAAAACCGTGTGGTCTGCGGGCCAGGGTGTCGGGGAAATCGAGGATCTGCCGAGTGTCGACCAACTGATCGAACGTCTCGGTACCGAATACCGCAAGGCGCTGGAACTGGCGGCAGCACTGCCCAAACGCTGGCCGCGCTGACAGGAAAGTTTGGCCAGCCCAACCCGGCCAGCCTTACACTCCCTCTTGTTACACTTTCCATTACAACTCTCGCGACAAGGATGCCTCGGCCATGAGCGAAAACCGTTTCAAGATCGTCTTCGATGGTGCTTTGCTACCCGGTGTTGACGCCACCACCGCCAAGCTCAATCTCGCCGAGCTGTTCAAAAGCGATGTCGCAGCTATTGAACGCCTGTTCAGTGGCCGGACGGTTGCACTCAAACGCGACCTGTCACATGCCGATGCGCAAACTTATCTTCAGGCGCTGACGAAAACCGGCATCGATGCCCGAATTGAAGCCGAACCCTCGATCGAGCTGAACCTGTCCGACGTTCACACCAGCCCATCGCCATCGGCAGAGCCTGAGTCCCCCTACGCTCCACCGCGCGCCACCGTCGGCGAAGCGCTGCCGGAGTTCGCCACACTCAAGGCATTCAGTTTCAGTGGCCGCATCGGCCGACTGCGCTTTCTGGCCTGGACAATGGCTCTGACGCTGGTGACGTTGGGCATTGGCTCGGTGCTGGCCATTTTCGGCTTCGGCCTCATCAGCACCAACTCGACTGCCGGCCTGATTGTCGCGGGTCTGCTGGCCGTTATTCTGATCGTGATACTCGCGTTCATCAGCATTCAGTTCAGTGTGCAGCGCCTGCACGATATCGGCTGGTCTGGCTGGCTCTGGCTGTTGAACCTTGTGCCGTTCGTGGGGGGCGCTTTCCCGTTCGTGATAATGATCGTGCCGGGTAACAACACTGCCAATCGGTATGGCGCACCGCCGCCGCCCAACAGCAACGCAGTCAGGGTACTGGCTTCATTGTGGCTGGTGTTTATTGCGATCATGTTCGTTGGCGGGCTGACCGGAGGTCTCACGGCAATTCAGGATGAGTACGAAAGCGCCACTGATAGCGCCTATCAAAGCAGCTCCGTGACCACCGATGAAGTCGAAGCTGCGCCCGTCGAAGTCGACTCGGCAGCAGATTCAACCGACGATGCAGCCGAAGCGGCCCAGCCCCCTGTAGACTCTGCAAAAGAATGAACAGCGCTCCCCGCCCGTGACACCTGCGTCGCTGGCGCGGAGCTGTTGCGATGGAGAACTGCATGACCCGTTACGCTCTGATCACTGGCGCTTCCAGCGGCATCGGCCTGGCAATGGCCGAAGCGCTGGCCCGGCGCGGCCGCAGCCTGCTATTGGTGGCCCGACAGCGTGATCAGCTGGAAAGTATTGCGATTGAACTGACTCAACGTTTTGGCGTGGAAGTTTTGTTTCGTGCCTGTGACCTGGGTGAACCGTTGCGCCTGTCCGGATTTCTGCTGGAGCTGGAGGAGGGTGAGCGGCAAATCGATCTGCTGGTCAACTGCGCCGGCATCGGTACCTGTGGCCCATTCCTGGCCCAGGACTGGATGACCGAGCAGGACCTGATCGAAGTGAACATCCTGGCCCTCACTCGCTTGTGTCATGCCATTGGTAACAGCATGGCCTTGCAGGGCGGCGGGCAGATTCTGAACGTAGCCTCGGTTGCGGCGTTCCATCCCGGCCCCTGGATGAGCACTTATTACGCCAGCAAGGCTTATGTGCTGAATTTTTCCGAAGGCTTGCGCGTCGAACTGAAAAAATGCGCGGTCAAGGTGTCAGTGCTCTGCCCCGGCCCGACCCGCACGGCGTTTTTCCGCACCGCGCAACTGAACACCGACAAGCTGGGCGAGAGCAAACTGCTGATGAGCCCAGAGGAAGTCGCGCTCTATACCGTGCGCGCCCTGGAGAAAAATCGCGCCATTATCATCCCCGGTCGCCTGAATCGCTGGTTCGCCTTCCTGCCACGGCTCGGCTCGCGCTGGCTGACCCGGACAATCGCGGGCATGGTCAATAAGGCGTACTGCCCGCGCTGACCAGCCTTCAAGGTAAAAAACTGGGCTCAGGCAGGGCCCATGCGTACACTCAAGCCAGCCAAACAACGGAGAAAACAGCTGTGGATACTCTGTTCACCAAGATCATCAACCGGGAAATCCCGGCGAAGATCATTTACGAGGACGACCAGGTACTGGCCTTCCACGACATCGCGCCACAGGCCCCCGTGCATTTCCTGGTGGTCCCGAAGAAACCGGTACGCACCCTTAACGACCTCACCGAGGACGATAAGGCTCTGGCCGGGCATATTCTGTTCACCGCGCAGCGTCTGGCTCTGGAACTGGGCTGTGAAGAAGGTTTCCGGGTGGTCATGAACTGCAATGAATTGGGCGGGCAGACCGTTTATCACATTCATATGCACGTGCTGGGTCAGCGCCAGATGCACTGGCCTCCGGGCTGATTCATAAAACCGTCAAAAGATCGCAGCCTTCGGCAGCTCATACACGCTATTTCCCTGTAGGAGCTGCCGAAGGCTCGGGCCGCGTTCGGACGATCTTTTGCTTTTGCTGCAAACAGTGGAAATGACCCAGCGCAAACCCTCCCCGGCCGATTGGGTTAAACTGGCCGCCGAGATTCTTCCCGGAGGTCAGCATGACTACCCAACGTCACTACTCGCCAATTGACCGTCTTCTGCTGCAAGCCGATGCCGCGATGCGTACTTTGCTGCCCTTCAGTGGCCAGCCCTACCGTCCGTCGCCTGCCATCGTGCAGCCGGATGCACAAATGAGCGACGTGGACACCCGACACGTCGCCGGTTTGATGCGCATTAACCATACCGGCGAAGTCTGTGCCCAGGCGCTGTATCAAGGTCAAGCCCTGACCGCCAAGTTGCCGCAAGTGCGCGCTGCCATGGAACATGCCGCCGAAGAAGAAATCGATCATCTGGTCTGGTGCGAACAGCGCATCCACCAGTTGGGCAGCCACACCAGCATTCTCAATCCGCTGTTCTACGGAATGTCGTTCGGGATTGGCGCGGTGGCCGGGTTGATCAGCGACAAAGTCAGCCTGGGTTTCGTTGCCGCCACCGAGCATCAGGTTTGCAAACACCTGAACGAACACCTTGAACAACTGCCCGCCGAGGACGAAAAATCCCGGGCGATCCTTGAGCAGATGCGCATTGATGAAGAACATCATGCCGAAAGTGCGCTGGATGCTGGAGGGTTCCGTTTTCCTGCGCCGGTGAAGTTCGGGATGAGTCTACTGGCCAAGGTGATGACCAAGAGCACTTATCGGATCTGACGGTTGCGTTGTTTGATCGGGCCTTTTCGCGGACAACAGCAATGAAAAAGGCGACTACCTTGCGGTAGTCGCCTTTTTTTGTACTCGGAACTCTCAGCTCGACATGTTGCGCGCGTAGAAGATTTCGAGCATTTCGTGTTTCACACGCTCAGTCACCTGGGCACGCTGCTCAGAGGACAGGTTGCTGGTGGCGTCGCCGAACAGGTAGTTATCCAGTTCGAAGTTCTTCAACAGCATTTTGGTGTGGAACAGGTTTTCCTGGTACACGTTCACGTCGGTCATCTGGTACGCGTCGCGGGTGTCTTCGGAGAGATAGTTCTGGATCGAGTTGATCTCGTGGTCGATGAAGTGCTTCTTGCCTTCAACGTCACGGGTGAAGCCGCGCACGCGGTAATCCACAGTCACGATATCCGAATCGAACTGGTGAATCAGAAAGTTGAGCGCCTTGAGCGGTGAAATGACGCCACAGGTCGACACGTCGATGTCCACACGGAACGTCGCGATACCATCCACCGGATGGATTTCCGGGTAGGTGTGCACCGTGATGTGGCTCTTGTCGAGGTGGGCCAGGATGATTTCGGGCAACGGGCCCGGAGACTCTTCAATCTGACTGTCGGTGGGGGTCACCGGCTCTTCAGAGATCAGAATCGTGACGCTGGCGCCCTGGGGTTCATAGTCCTGACTGGCGATGTTCAGGATATTGGCACCAATGATATCGACAACTTCTGTGAGGATCTGCGTCAGGCGCTTGGCGTTGTACTCTTTATTGATGTACTCGACGTAAGCCTGTTGGTCTTGCGGGGTTTCCGCGTAGCAGATGTCATAGATGTTGAAGCTCAAGGTCTTTGTCAGGTTATTGAACCCGTGGAGCTTGAGTTTGCTTTTCACCGTTAAAAACTCTCTATGTATTGCGGGCTGGCCGCGTGATCAAGCATGCCCGTCAGATGCGAACGACGCACCTGCGTAGGACGGTTAACACCTCTTCGCGATGGCGATTTTGGTTGTCTGTTCAGGCAAGCGACCTGTCGGGTGACCGATCGCTGCCCTGAAAAAAGTGGCGCATTATGCAGACGTCAGCTATGGATCACCAGAGTCTGCACCGCTTTTATGATAGTTGAATGTCGATTCAACCGAGCTCGATAATCTCGTAGTCGTGGGTAATCGCCACGCCAGCCGCGCCGAGCATGATCGAGGCCGAGCAGTACTTCTCGGCCGACAGCTCGATGGCGCGCTTGACCTGGGCTTCTTTCAGCCCGCGGCCCTTGACCACGAAGTGCATGTGGATCTTGGTGAACACCTTCGGATCTTCGGTCGCACGCTCGGCTTCGAGGAAGGCTTCGCAGCTTTCGACGGCCTGACGCGACTTCTTGAGGATGCTGACCACATCGAAATTGCTGCAACCGCCAACACCCAGCAGGAGCATTTCCATCGGCCGGACACCCAGGTTACGACCGCCGGCATCGGGCGGACCGTCCATGACCACGACATGACCGCTGCCGGATTCACCGAGGAACATGGCTTCGCCTGCCCATTGGATGCGTGCCTTCATCGCCAAGACTCCACTGTATAAAAAAGGGTCGCCAGCTTAGCACAGGGCCCTTGATTGGCAGCGCTTCGCCTTCCTAGGACATAACCGTATGCGTCGTAGGTAAATTCTCGAATCTTGAAGGAATGTGTCTGTTAAGCTGACGCCAATTCACTGGCGCTTAGCCAGCTTTGTAGTGAACAAAAAACCCAGGCTTCACCAGCCCCCTACAAAAAACAAACATACCGTGCAGTCTTTTCGGGATACAACCATGGTTGCTATTACCCCCATATCCAAAATCAAGAACCTCGACAAACTGTTGATGCACTGCCAGCGCCGTCGCTATGCCGCCAAGAGCAACATCATTTGTGCCGGCGACCGCTCGGACACGTTGTTCTTCATCATCAAGGGTTCGGTGACCATCCTTATCGAGGATGACGACGGCCGTGAAATGATCATTGCCTACCTCAACTCCGGCGACTTCTTCGGTGAACTGGGTCTGTTCGAGCAAGCCGGGCTGGAACAGGAGCGCAGCGCCTGGGTTCGCGCCAAAGTCGAATGCGAAGTCGCAGAAATCAGCTACGCGAAATTCCGCGAGTTGTCTCAACAGGATCCAGACATTCTTTACGTGCTCAGCGGACAAATCGCACAACGCCTGCGCAATACCACGCGCAAGGTCGGCGACCTCGCATTCTTCGACGTGACCGGCCGCGTTGCGCGCTGCCTGCTGGAGCTGTGCAAGCAGCCAGACGCCATGACCCACCCGGATGGCATGCAGATCAAGGTGACCCGCCAGGAGATCGGCCGGATTGTCGGTTGTTCCCGTGAGATGGTCGGCCGCGTGCTCAAGGATCTGGAAGAACGCAACCTGGTCGACGTCAAAGGCAAGACCATGGTGGTCTTCGGTACGCGCTAGGCTTGAAAACTCAGGCGGCGAACATCTGTGCCAGCATTTGCCGGAAGAGTTCGTCGAGACGTGCCAGCGCGTCTGGCGCCGTGAACTTCTCATGCAGGCCGATGTGGCTTTCGGCACGCACCCGCTGCTCCAGACCGCAAGCTTCATTGAAGCGATTGACCGCAGCGACCATCGATTCGCGCTCGTTATCCAGCAGCATTGCACCATGCACCAGTCCCACCGGACGCTGACCGCCCTGACTCTGGCGCCAGCGCTGAGCAGTGCCGACCATCTTGCGCCCATCCAGATTGACGTTGAAGCGGCCATCGCAAAACGCGCCGTCGATTTCGCCAAGCGACGAAGTGCCGCCCAGCTCATCCAGCAACTGACAGATCGGATCGCACAAACGCCGGTAACCGGATTCGATACGGTTTAGATCACCTTCGCTGCGCGGTGGCGCATAGACCAGCGCGATGTTGAGGGTCGATGCCGATTGCGGCACCGGCTCGCCGCCAGTTTCACGCAGTAGTACCGGCCAACCCGCCGCCGCTGATACCTCGCACGCCGCCTCGAAACCCGGTAAGCGATTCAAGCGCCGCGGCATGACCAATGCTCGATCACTGGGTTGCCAGAACAACAGACCGAACTCTGAATCGCCAGCGCAGACTGAGGCCAGCAGATCCTGCTCGGCAAGCAGGCCGGCTTCGATGGTCAGAGAGGTTGGCTGGGACATGGATGACTCCGTAAGACATGAAGTCCTTGGGGCGCTTGATGACCTCTTCGCGGGCAAGCCCGCTCCCACAGGGGATCGGGTTGCCTGCGAAAATGTGTTCAGTCGAGCGTAGAGCCGCTCACCGGAACACCGCGCTCAGGAAAGAACAGGCGCTGCAGTTCAGTACCCGGGCTTTCGGCGCGCATGAACGCTTCGCCGACCAGGAACGCATACACGTCGCTGATTTCCATCAGCTCGACATCGGCGCGGTTAAGAATGCCACTCTCGGTGACTACCAGACGATTGCGCGGAATACGCGGCAACAGGTCGAGGGTGGTTTCCAGGCTGACCTCGAAGGTGTGCAGGTTGCGGTTGTTCACGCCCACCAGCGGCGTGTCGAGGGTTTTCAAGGCCCGCTCCAGCTCGTCGCCATCGTGGACTTCCACCAGCACATCGAGGCCGACACTTTTGGCCACGGCCGCCAGCTCGGCCATTTTCACGTCATCCAGTGCGGAGACGATCAACAGCACGCAATCAGCGCCCAGGGCGCGGGACTCGATGATCTGGTACGGATCGATCATGAAGTCTTTACGGATCACCGGCAGCTTGCACGCCCCCCGGGCTTGTTGCAGATACGCATCCGCCCCCTGGAAATAGTCGATGTCGGTGAGCACCGACAGGCAGGTAGCCCCGCCCTTCTCGTAACTCCTGGCAATGTCCGCAGGCACGAAGTTCTCGCGAATCACGCCCTTGCTTGGCGAAGCTTTCTTGATTTCCGCAATCACCGCCGGTTGTTTTTTCTTGGCCTGATCGATCAATGCCTTGGCAAAACCACGGGGTGCATCGGCCGCCTTGGCCAGGTTTTCCAGCTCTGCCAGGCTCACACGAGCGCTACGCTCGGCGACTTCCTGGACTTTGCGGGCCAGAATTTTTTCCAGAACCGTCGGTACACTCATCCCTCATTCTCCACTTTGAATACCGCGGTAAATGCACCCAATTCCTCAAGTTTTTCCCGAGCGAGGCCTGTGTGCAGCGCATCGTGCGCCAGGGCAACGCCTTCTTTCAAACTGCTGGCATGGTCGGCTGCGTACAGCGCGGCACCGGCATTGAGCACGATCATCTCGGCGGCTTTCTGACCGTTCTCGGTCTTGCGCTTGCCCAAGGCATCGCGAATCAGTTCCAGGGAAGCCACCGGGCTTTCCACCGACAGACCGTGCAGGCTCTGGCTCTTCATACCGAGGTCTTCGGGCTCGACCCAATACTCGGTGATCTGGTCATTCTTCAACTCCGCGACAAAGGTCGGGGCCGCCAGGCTGAATTCGTCCAGGCCATCCTTCGAGTGCACCACCAGCACGTGTTTGCTGCCCAGGCGTTGCAAGACTTCGGCCAACGGCCGGCACAACGCCTGACTGAACACACCTACCACCTGGTGTTTCACACCGGCCGGATTCGTAAGCGGGCCGAGCATGTTGAACAAGGTGCGCAAGCCCAGCTCGCGGCGCGGGCCGGCGGCGTGCTTCATGGCACTGTGATGGGTCTGGGCAAACATGAAACCGATGCCGACGTTGTCGATGCAGCGTGCCACCTGAACCGGGGTCAGGTTCAGGTAGATACCCGCTGCTTCCAGCAGGTCGGCGCTGCCGCTTTTACCCGACACCGCACGGTTACCGTGCTTGGCCACGGTGCACCCGGCCGCCGCGACCACAAACGAAGAAGCGGTCGAAACGTTGAAAATGTTCGCACCGTCGCCGCCGGTGCCGACCACATCGACCACGCCGTCGAGGGTGTTTAGTTCGACTTTGTCCGCCAACTCGCGCATCGCCGTCACGGCGCCGACGATCTCGTCGATGCTTTCGCTCTTCATGCGCATGGCCATCATGAACGCGCCGATCTGCGCATCCGTGCATTGCCCGGTCATGATTTCGCGCATGACATCACGCATTTCATCGGTACTGAGGTCGAGGTGGCCGACGATACGGCTCAGGGCTGTCTTGATATCCATGGAAAGTCCTTAGCGCGTGCCGCCGGTTTGTTTGAGGAAGTTGGCGAACAACTCGTGTCCCTGTTCGGTGAGGATAGACTCGGGGTGAAATTGCACCCCCTCGATGTTCAGCGTCTTGTGACGCAGGCCCATGATCTCGTCCACCGAGCCGTCTTCGAGCTGGGTCCAGGCAGTCAGTTCCAGGCAATCGGGCAGGGTTTCGCGCTTGACGATCAGCGAATGGTAGCGGGTGACCGTCAACGGGCGATTCAGACCTTCGAATACGCCCTTGTCCTCATGAAAAACCGGGCTGGTCTTTCCGTGCATGACCTGACGGGCACGGACCACATCGCCACCAAACGCCTGGCCGATGGATTGGTGACCCAGGCAAACGCCGAGAATCGGCAACTTGCCGGCGAAGTGTTTGATCGCTTCGATGGAAATACCGGCTTCGGTCGGGGTGCAAGGACCGGGAGACACGACGATGCGCTCAGGCTTGAGGGCTTCGATTTCGGCAATGGTGAGTTCATCGTTGCGCACGACTTTGACCTCGGAGCCCAGCTCGCCGAGGTATTGCACAACGTTGTAAGTAAAAGAGTCGTAGTTATCGATCATCAGCAACATGGCGTTAAGAACCTCTTGAATTCACTGACTTTTAATACGGCCTTCGAATGATTTACCCGCAGTGCGCTGCGCTTTGACAGGTGCTGGAGTGGCGCCAGCAAAGCGGCATTTCATACAGGTAAAGAAGGCAAAGCGGTACAGGTCCGGCCAGGCCGGCAGAAAAGATTCAGGCGCGCCAACGCCAACGGGCGTGTGCCTTGATGACTTGATCCAGGAGTTTGCTGACGATCAACACGGGGAAGGTCTCATTCATACGTTTGGGCACAGTAACTTAGCTGGGCAGAGCGCGCAATATGGCCCGGAGCAACGGCTTGCGAAACTATCGAAGGCTTCGCGATGGATGGCAAAAGACCGGAGGTTTTTTTTGGTACTGTCGTTTCGTTAAGTACAACAATCAATAAAACGGACTTTGCTCATGATCAAACAGACATTGCTTGTACCGCTCGCCGGATGCCTGCTCACCATGGCCTGCGCCCAGGCGATCGCCGCGCCCAACCCTTATTCGAGTTTTATTGTTTTCGGCGACAGCCTCAGCGATGCCGGGGCCTTCACCGATACCGGCGGACCCGCCGGGGCGACCCAACGTTTCACCAATCGCACCGGCCCGGTCTATCTGGACGGCAGCGGTGAAGTGCGCTCGCTCAATGCCACGCAAATTCTCGGTGGGAGACTGGGGTTCTCACCGGACCAGACGGCGTCTTCTTCCTCGGCGGTACGTGCCAACGAAGGCTTGCCCGATGGCAACAACTGGGCGGTGGGCGGTTATCGCACCGACCAGATTCTCGACTCGATCACCGGCACCTCCGCGACCGGCGAACGCACACGCATAGGCTATCTGCCATCGAACAACTTCCGCGCCGACCCGAACGCACTGTATTACCTCTCGGGTGGTGGCAATGACTTCCTTCAGGGGCGAGTGACCAGCCTTCCCGAGGCCAGCGCCGCCGCCGATCGCCTGGCCAGTAGCGCGCAGACCCTGCAACAGGCCGGTGCCCGCTACATCATGGTTTGGCTGCTGCCGGACATCGGCTTTACCCCGGCTTTCAACGGCACACCATTGCAGGCCTTCACGTCCCAGCTCAGCTCTCAGTTCAACAACGAACTGGTCAGCCAACTGCAGAGCATTAACGCCAACATCATCCCGCTGAACATTCCGGCATTGCTCAAAGAGACGTTCGCCAACCCTGGCCAGTTCGGCCTCGCCACCGACCAGAACCTGAGCGCCACCTGCTTCAGCGGCGACAGTTGCACCGAGAACGCTCGATACGGCATCAACAGCGTCACCCCCGACCCAACCAAGCTGATCTATAACGACTCGGTCCACCCGACCGAAACCGGGCAGCGCTTGATTGCCGATTACGCCTACTCCCTGCTGGCCGCGCCATGGGAAGCAACCCTGCTGCCACAAATGGCCCAGGGCACTTTGCGTTCTCATCAGGATGAGCTGCGCAACCAATGGCTGGCCGATTGGGAAAACTGGCAAGGCGTGGGTCAATGGCGGGCGATTGTCGCCGGTGGTGGCCAGCATCAGGACTTCGACAGCCAGCGCAGCGGCGCCAGCGCTGACGGCAATGGTTACAACCTGAATATCGGTGGCAGCTATCGGCTCAATGACGCATGGCGCGTTGGCTTGGCGGCGGGCTTCTATAACCAGAAACTCGAAGCCGGCGATAACGATTCGGATTACAAACTCAACACCTACATGGGCACCGCTTTCGCCCAATACCAGCAGAATCGCTTTTGGGGTGACGCGGCACTGACGGCCGGGCATCTGGACTACGACAGTCTCAAACGCAAATTCCAGTTGGGGGTCAATGAACGCGGGGAGAAAGGCGACACCGACGGTTACCTGGTCGCCATCAGCGGCCGCCTGGGTTATGACATCGCGCCAGAGGCGAGCAGCCCGTGGCACTTGTCGCCATTCGTGAGCGCTGATTTCGCCAAGGTTGAAGTCGACGGTTACTCGGAAAACAGCGCCGACTCCACCGCGCTGACATTTGACGACCAGTCACGTATTTCCCGGCGTCTTGGCCTCGGGATCCAGGGCAAGTACCAGATCACCTCGCAAACCCAAGTGTTTGGCGAACTGGCCCACGAGCGCGAGTACAACGACGACACCCGGAATGTGACCATGAACCTCAACAGCCTGCCGAACAACCGCTACACCCTGGCCGGCTATACCCCGCAGACCAACCTGAACCGCTTGAACCTCGGCGTGAGCCACAACCTCACCAAGGACCTGGCATTGCGGGCCAGTTATGACATTCGCAAGGATGATGACTTCACCCAGCAGGGCATCAACGTTGGGGTGACGCTGGACTTCTAGGACGCATCGGTTTGCGTAGGAGCTGGCGCAGCCTGCGATCTTTTGGCGGCATTGGGGGCGACCGAGGTACAAGATCAAAAGATCGCAGCCTTCGGCAGCTCCTACGGGGGAAATGGCAGGCATAAAAAACGCGGAGCCCTCGCAGGCGCCGCGTTTTTTATGTGGATTAGTTGTCCGGGGTTTGCTCGGCCAGGGCCACGGCGCGGAACATCGCGCGACGCTTGTTCAGGGTTTCTTCCCATTCCAGCGCCGGCACCGAGTCGGCGACGATGCCACCACCGGCCTGTACGTGCAGTTCGCCGTTCTTGATCACCGCGGTGCGGATCGCAATTGCGGTGTCCATGTTGCCGTTCCAGGCGAAGTAACCGACTGCGCCGCCGTAGACGCCCCGCTTGACCGGTTCCAGCTCGTCGATGATTTCCATCGCGCGAATCTTCGGTGCGCCAGACAAGGTGCCGGCCGGCAGGATCGCCCGCAGTGCGTCCATCGCTGTCAGCCCGGCCTTCAATTGGCCGGTGACGTTGGACACGATGTGCATCACGTTGGAATAACGCTCGATGACCATCTTCTCGGTGAGTTTCACCGAACCGATTTCCGAAACCCGCCCGGTATCGTTGCGCCCCAGATCGATCAGCATCAAGTGCTCGGCGATTTCCTTGTCGTCCGACAGCAGGTCTTTTTCCAGGGCCAGGTCTGCCTCTTCGTTGGCCCCGCGTGGGCGAGTGCCGGCAATCGGGCGCACGGTGATCAGGTTGTCTTCGACCCGCACCAGCACTTCCGGCGAACTGCCGACGACGTGGAAGTCGCCGAAGTTGAAGAAATACATGTAAGGCGTCGGGTTGAAGCAGCGCAGCGCCCGGTACAGGTCGATAGGCGCAGCCTTGAAGTCGATCGACATGCGCTGGGACGGCACGACCTGCATGCAGTCACCGGCCAGGATGTATTCCTTGATGGTGTCGACGGCTTTTTCGTAATCGCCCTGGGTGAAACTCGAACGGAACACCGGATCGGCCGATTGCTGCTTGCTGAAGTCCAGGCCACGGCGCGGAGTGATTGGCTGACGGAGTTGTTCCAGCAGCGCTTGCAGACGCGCCTGACCTTGCTCGAAGGCATCTTCCTGCGACGGATCGGCCAGGACAATCGCATGCATCTTGCCGGCGAGGTTGTCGAACACCACCACCGCATCGGACACCATCAGCAGAATGTCCGGCACGCCCAGCGGATCCGGGTTCGGGCATTTGCCTAGACGCTTCTCCACATAACGCACGCAGTCGTAACCGAAGTAACCCACCAGACCGCCGTTGAAGCGCGGCAGACCGGCAATGGTCGGCACGTTATAGCGCGCCTTGAAGGCTTCGACGAAGGCCAGTGGGTCTTCAACGTCATGGCTTTCGATCTCGACGCCGTCGTGGGTCACGCTGACGTGGTGATCGTGAACCCGCAATACGGTGCGGCACGGCAGGCCGATGATCGAATAACGGCCCCACTTCTCGCCGCCCTGCACCGATTCCAGCAGATAGGAGTTCGGCTCGTCGGCCAGTTTCAGGTAGATCGACAGCGGCGTGTCGAAGTCGGCCAGGGTTTCGCAGGCAAGCGGGATGCGGTTGTAGCCGGCAGCGGCCAAACGCAGGAATTCTTCGCGGATCATGAGGTGCCTCGTGGCTTGAGGGTCTAACGGTCAGGTATGCAAACGCGCCGGTACGCCGGCCAGGAACAAGTCAGGCGCGCCAACGCCAGCGGGCCAGGGCCTTGATGACTTTCATCCAGAGTTTGCGAGTGACCACCACGATGGCGTTTCCAGCAGGGGGTTGAACAGCGTCGGGCAACGTTATCTCAGCGGCAGGATCCAGGCAACCGGGAATTAGTTTGCGCAGATCATCGATCACCAGCGCCGGCGACTCTTCGGCAATCGGCCGACCGTGGTTATAACCGTAACTGAGGGCCACGCATTTGACCCCCGCCGCTTTCGCCGCCAGCACATCGCTGCGCGAGTCGCCGACGAACAACGATTGCGACGCCGGAATGTTGGCCATTTTCATCACGAAAAACAGCGCGGCCGGGTCGGGTTTCTGTTGTGGCAGGGTGTCGCCGCCGATAATCCATTTGAAGTAACGGCCGATTTTCATCTGATCCAGCAGCGGCGCGACGAAGCGCTCCGGCTTGTTGGTGATCAGCGCCATCGCCACGCCCTGCTTGTTCAGCCATTTCAGGGTGTCGCGCACACCGGGATAGACCACGGTCTGCTCATGCCCCTCACCGTAGGCCTCCATGAAAATCTGCAGTGCACCTTCGGCTTCGCCATCATCGACCGACGAATGATCGATGCCGCCGGCCAGTGCACGGCGCACCAGTACCGGCGCGCCGTTGCCGACCCATTCACGCACCGGTTCGATGCCGACCGGGTCACGCCCGAGCTTGAGCAGCATGTTATCCACAGCCGCTGCGAGGTCAGGGACCGAATCGACCAGCGTGCCATCCAGATCGAACATCACCAGCCGCGGCAGACGCCCCGGGAACAGCTGCTCAAAACCGCTCATGGGCGAGCCAGCGCCAGTTCGGAGCGCATTTTTTCAATCACTTCCTGGTAGTTCGGCGCATTGAAGATCGCCGAACCGGCCACGAAGGTGTCGGCACCCGCAGCGGCGATTTCACGAATGTTGTTCACGTTCACCCCGCCGTCGATTTCCAGGCGAATGTCACGCCCGGAAGCATCGATCAGCGCCCGTGCCTCACGCAGCTTGTCGAGGGTGGCTGGAATGAACTTCTGCCCGCCGAAGCCCGGGTTGACGCTCATCAGCAGGATCATGTCGACCTTGTCCATCACGTACTTGAGCACGTCCAGCGGGGTCGCCGGGTTGAACACCAGGCCCGCCTTGCAGCCGCCTTCGCGGATCAGTTGCAGGGAACGGTCGACGTGCAGCGTGGCTTCCGGGTGGAAGGTGATGTAGGTCGCACCGGCTTCGATGAAGTCACCGACGATGCGGTCCACCGGGCTGACCATCAGGTGCGCGTCGATCGGCGCGGTCACGCCGTACTTGCGCAGCGCGGAGCACACCATCGGGCCGATGGTCAGGTTCGGCACGTAGTGGTTGTCCATGACATCGAAGTGCACGAAGTCGGCGCCGGCGGCCAGGACGTTGTCCACTTCCTCGCCCAGGCGGGCGAAGTCGGCGGAGAGAATCGACGGAGCAATAACGAAGGGCTGCATGACGCACCTTTTTTGAGCAGAATCACGATGGCGCGCATTGTATACCTCATGCTTTGACGCGCGCACCGTGCTGCGATGATTGGGGCAAGTCCTGATAGGCCGCTCGGTAGATCTTCTCGATATCGGTGGCGCTCAACTTGCGCGGATTATTGCGCATCAGGCGTTCGATGCCGGCGGCTTCCACGGCCATGGCCGGGATCGCCTCCTCGGGGACCCCGAAACTGCGCAGACCTCGCGGGATCTCCACGGCGGCGCACAGCTCAGTCATCGCCTCCACGGCTTTGTCCGCCGCTTCGCTGGCACTCAGATGAGCGGTCTTCACCCCCATGGCCTCGGCAATATCCTGCATGCGTTCCACGCAGGCCATCTTGTTCCAGGTCATGACATACGGCAGCAGCAAGGCATTGCTGACGCCATGGGCAATGTTGAAACGCCCACCCAGCGGATACGCCAACGCATGCACCGCACCGACCCCGGCATTGCCGAACGCCATGCCGGCCATCAGGCTGGCGGTGGCCATGTCTTCGCGGGCTTGCAGGTGGGCGGGATTGGCGTAAGCCTTGGGCAGTGCCTTGGTAATCAGCTTGATCGCGCCAATGGCCAAGGCATCGGTGATGGGCGAGGCGTTGAGCGACAGGTAGGACTCGATGGCGTGCACCAGCGCATCGACGCCACTGGCGGCGGTGACACTGCGCGGGCAGGTCAAGGTCATTTGCGGGCTGACCAGCGCCACGTCCGGCAACAGGTAATCGCTGATGATGCCCATCTTCAGCTGCGCGACCTTGTCGGAGAGGATGGCCACGTTGGTCACTTCCGAACCGGTGCCGGCGGTGGTCGGGATGGCGATCAGCGGCGGGCCTTTGCGCGGCACCTGATCGATGCCGAACAAATCCTCCAGCGCACCGTGGTAACCGGCATAGGCGGCAACACTCTTGGCGATATCGATGGCACTGCCGCCGCCGAGGCCGATCAGCCCGTCATGTCCACCCTCACGGTAAACCCGCATGCAATCTTCGACGATGGCGATTTCCGGGTCCGGCAACACCCGGTCGAAAATCTCGTAACTGCGCTCGCCCAGCTGCGCCAGCGCCAGCTCCACCGTGCCGGACTTGACCAGCGCGGCATCGGTGACGATCAGCGGGTTGTCGATGTCCAGACGTGTGAGCTCGGCCGCCAGTTGCTCGATGGCACCTGCGCCGGTGATCAGTTTGTGAGCGATTTTGAAAGAGGAAAGACTCATGTGCGCAACCTCTTATAGATAGGGGAGCTGGGCACAATAGTAGCTGGGGATTGGGGGTTGTCTGCTATTCAAACGGTGAATGAATGGAAATTCTGAAAACCACACAAGACAACTGTAGGAGCTGCCGAAGGCTGCGATCTTTTGATCTGTCAAAAACAAAGGCAAAAGATCGCAGCCTTCGGCAGCTCCTACAGGGGACCGCGTCAGGCTTGGGCGGTACGCAGTTTTTCGCTGCGCCCACGCAGCCATTCCAGGGTCAGCAACAGGATCACCGAGAATGCGATCAGCAGCGTCGCGGCAGCGGCGATTGTCGGGCTGAGGTTTTCGCGGATGCCGCTGAACATCTGCCGAGGCAAGGTCGCTTGCTCGGGACCGGCGAGGAACAGCGTCACCACCACTTCATCGAACGAGGTCGCGAAGGCAAACAGCGCACCGGAAATCACCCCCGGCGCAATCAACGGCAAGGTCACCCGGCGGAACGTCGTCAGCGGCGAAGCGCCCAGGCTGGCCGCGGCCCGCACCAGGTTCTGGTTGAACCCCTGCAAGGTCGCCGACACCGTGATGATCACGAACGGCACGCCCAACACGGCGTGCACCACGATCAACGAGGTATAGCTGTTACCGAACCCCAGTGGCGCGAAGGTCAGGTAACTGGCCACACCAATGATCACCACCGGCACCACCATCGGCGAAATCACCAGCGCCATCACCAGAGGCTTGCCCGGGAAGTCGCCCCGGGTCAGGCCGATCGCCGCCAGCGTACCGAAGATCATCGCCAGCACGGTCGCTGCCGGGGCCACGATCATGCTGTTCTTCAACGAACGCATCCATTCCGCCGAGGCAAAGAAATCCTGATACCAGTGCAGCGAGAAACCTTGCAGTGGGTAGACCAGAAAACTCCCCGAGTTGAATGACAGCGGGATGATCACCAGCACCGGCAGGATCAGGAACAACAAAATCAAGCCGCAGAGAATCCGCAAGCTGTAGAACCACACCCGTTCGATGGGCGACATGTAAGGACTCAGCATTTCACTCTCCCCTTAGCTCAGGCGCAGGCGACTGGCGCCCACCAGCCAGCTGTAAATCAGATAAAGCACCACGGTCGCCAGCAGCAACAGTCCACCGAGCGCGGTCGCCATACCCCAGTTGATGCTGGTGTTGGTGTAGAAGGCGACGAAGTAACTGACCATCTGATCGTTCGGGCTGCCCAGCAACGCCGGGGTGATGTAGTAGCCGATGGCGAGGATGAACACCAACAGGCAACCGGCGCCAACACCGGCATAGGTCTGCGGGAAGTACACCCGCCAGAAACTGGCGAACGGGTGGCAGCCCAGGGAAATCGCCGCACGCATGTAAGTCGGCGAGATACCTTTCATCACGCTGTAGATCGGCAGAATCATGAACGGCAGCAGGATGTGCACCATCGAGATGTAGACCCCGGTGCGGTTGAACACCAGCTCCAGCGGCTTATCGATGACGCCCATGGCCATCAGGCCGCTGTTGATCAAGCCGCCCGATTGCAGCAACACGATCCACGCCGCGACCCGCACCAGAATCGAGGTCCAGAACGGCAACAGCACCAGAATCATCAGCAGGTTGCTTTGCCGCGAGGGCAGGTTCGCCAGCAGGTAGGCCAACGGATAAGCCAGCACCAGGCAGATAACGGTGATAATCAGGCCCATCCAGAACGTACGGGCAAAGATGTCGAGGTAGATCGCCTGATCGGGAGTGGCCCGGGCCAGTTCACCGAGGTCGTCGATACGGTGGTCGACGGCGGCCAGCAGGTAATAAGGCGTCACACCACTGGTGTTGCGGCGCACCACCTGCCAATAGGCCGGATCGCCCCAGCGTTCGTCGAGTCCTTCCAGCGCTTCTTTATAAGAAGCAGGCTCCGTGGCGAACGGCAAGGCGCGCGCGGTTTTGGTCAGCAGGCTGCGGTAGCCGGCCAACTCCATGTTCAAGCGCTTGGACAAGTCGCCCAAGGTCTGATTCTTGCGGGCTTCGGCGAGGTCTTCGCTGGCGGCCTTGTACACAGGCTCTGCCGGCAGGCCTCGGCCATCCCAACTGGCGATGGCAGCCACGGTGCGCGGCATCACGCCGACTACTTCCGGGTTACCGACGCTTTTGTAGAGCAGCGCCACGATCGGCACCAGGAACACCAGCAACAGAAACAGCACCAACGGCGCGATCAAGGCTTGTGCTTTCCAGCGGTTGATTCGCTCGGCGTGCTTTAGCCGCTGCTTCAAGGTGGGGTCGGTGCCCGCGTTCACGGGAACGGCGATAGCCATGGCGTACTCCGGAAATCTTTGATCATTGCAAAGGTGGCAAACGCCGCCTCGAACTTTTGGTGCTGATCGTTCCCACGCTCTGCGTGGGAACGCATCCAGTGACGCTCCGCGTCACAGGGACGCGGTGCGTCCCGGGCGGCATTCCCACGCAGAGCGTGGGAACGATCATCCGGTGAACCGTCGTCCCGTGTGGCGTGGTTACTTCGCAGCCCAAGAATTGAAGCGCTGCTCCAGTTGCTCGCCGTTGTCAGCCCAGAAGCTGACGTCGATCTGCACCTGGTTGGCGATGTTTTCCGGGGTGGTCGGCATGTCTTTCAGGACATCCTTGGACAGCAATGGCACTGCCTGGGTGTTGGCCGGGCCGTAGGCGATGTTTTCCGAGTAGGTCTTCTGCTGTTGCGGCTGTACCGAGAAGGCGATGAACTTCTTCGCAGCTTCGGCACGGGTCTTGTCCAGACCTTTTGGAATGGCCCATGCGTCGAAGTCGTAGATGCCGCCGTTCCACACCACTTTCAGGTTGCTTTCTTTCTGTACCGCCGCGATCCGGCCGTTGTAGGCCGAGCTCATGACCACGTCACCGGAGGCGAGGTATTGCGGCGGTTGTGCGCCGGCTTCCCACCACTGGATGCTTGGCTTGAGTTCATCGAGCTTCTTGAACGCGCGGTCCTGGCCATCTTTGCCGGCCAGCACTTTGTAGACGTCTTTCGGCGCAACGCCGTCAGCCATCAGTGCGAATTCCAGGGTGTACTTGGCGCCTTTGCGCAGGCCGCGCTTGCCCGGGAATTTCTTGGTGTCCCAGAAATCAGCCCAACTGGTCGGAGCGGTTTTCAGCTTGTCGGCGTTGTAGGCCAGCACGGTCGACCACACGAAGAAGCCCACACCGCACGGCTGGATAGCGCCTTTAACGTAGTCTTCGGACTTGCCGAACAGCGCCGGGTCCAGTTGCTCGAACATGTCTTCGTCGCAACCACGGGACAGTTCCGGCGATTCAACTTCCACCAGGTCCCAGGACACGCTCTTGGTGTCGACCATGGCTTTGACCTTGGCCATTTCGCCGTTGTATTCGCCAGCGACGATTTTGCCGTGGCCCGCCGCTTCCCAGGGTGCGTAGAAGGCTTTGACCTGCGCCGCCTTGTTCGCCCCGCCAAAGGACACCACGGTCAGGTCCGGGCCCGCCGCCATTGCATGCGCCGCGCCCATCATGCCCACGACCAGGGCGGTGAATTTCAGGGATCTCAACATTTATTGTTCTCTCCACGTGCAGGGGTTGGTGTTGGTGAAGCAGGGGGCGATCAGTTCGCCTCTAGAAGTGGGTCGAGCGCGCGAACGTGTTCGACCTGCCAGCCAAGCGGTACCACGTCGCCGACAGCCAGCGCAGGATCGAGCTCGGCAATCGGTTGTTTCACGAAGAAGTCGGTCTTGCCGCAGACTTCCAGGCGAACCCGGACGTGGTCGCCCAGATAGATGAATTCCGCCACCCTTCCCGAGAAGCGGTTGACACAGGACTCGCTCGAACCATTGAGGCTCACGCGTTCCGGACGAATCGACAGTGTGACGGGCTCGCCGGTCTTGCCGACGTTGACCGCCAGGGCCTCAACCTTTTCACCGCGACCGAGCTCGACCACGCAGCGGTCACCGGTATGGCTGTGCAAGCGACCGTTGAGGCGGTTGTTCTCGCCAATGAAGTTGGCGACGAAGGTATTTTTCGGCTCTTCGTAGAGCGTGCGCGGTGGCGCGATCTGCTGGATCTCGCCCTGGTGGAACACGGCGACGCGGTCGGACATGGTCAGGGCTTCGCCCTGGTCGTGGGTCACGTAGACCACGGTCACGCCGAGGCGCTGGTGCAGGTGTTTGATTTCCATCTGCATGTGTTCGCGCAGTTGTTTGTCCAGTGCGCCGAGGGGTTCGTCCATCAGCACCAGTTGCGGTTCGAACACCAGGGCGCGAGCCAGGGCCACACGCTGCTGCTGACCGCCGGACAGTTGCGCCGGATAGCGCTGGGCGAAGGTATCGAGCTGAACCATGCTCAGCACACGTTTGACCCGGTCACTGACGTCGCTTTTGTTCAAGCCGCGCACGGTCAGCGGGAACGCCAGGTTCTCGGACACGGTCATGTGCGGAAACAACGCATAGTTCTGGAACACCATGCCGATGTCGCGCTTGTGCGGCGGCACGTTGTTGATGGAACGCCCGGCCAGTTGAATCTCCCCGGCGGTCGGCGTTTCGAAGCCAGCGAGCATCATCAGGCTGGTGGTTTTGCCGGAACCGGACGGCCCGAGCAAGGTCAGGAATTCGCCTTTGCGAATCTCCAGGTTGAGGTCTTTGACGATCAGGTTCTCGCCGTCGTAGCTCTTTTGCACTCCACGAAAGCTGACCAGAATATCGCTGGCCCCTGCGCTTGAATCAACCTGGCTCATACCCACACCTTTGTTATTGATGACTGCTGTGGATTAAGCCTAGTGGACGCTGGGAGCCGCGCAAATCGGGGCGCAGGAGAGAATCGCCTCAGCCGGATGGAAGGTTGGGGGTAGGGATTGCCCTACAAGGATGGCGGGGATGGATATGTCGAATCGTGATGGCGACGGGCGGTAAGCTGCAAGCCGCAAGAACCGGCAAAAGCAGTGTTGAAGGCATGTCGCAATTGGGTATGCCGATACGGTCCCTGTAGGAGCTGCCGCAGGCTGCGATCTTTTGGCGGCCTCAAGATAGCCGAAGATCAAGATCAAAAGATCGCAGCCTGCGGCAGCTCCTACGGGTGATCGCGTACTGTTTCAGAGGAGCTTGTGCTCCATTGCGTACTTCACCAGTTCAGCCAGGGAGGTGATGTTGAGTTTCTGCATCAGCCGCGCCTTGTGGGTACTGATGGTTTTGCTGCTCAAGGCCAGTTGCTGGGCTATGTCGTTGACGTTGGCGCCCTGGGCCAGGCGTTCGAATACCGAAAATTCACGCTCCGACAGCAGCGAGTGCAACGGCCGCGCATCGGTCAGGCCGACTTCGAAAACCATGCGGTCGGCCAAGTCCGGGTCGATGTAGCGCCCGCCTGCCGCGACCTTGCGAATCGCTGTCAGCAACAATGCCGGATCGCTGTCCTTGGTCGCGTAACCCGCAGCGCCGACCTTCAACGCCCGAGCGGCCATCTGCGCTTCGTCGTGCATCGACAGCACCAGGATCGCAGGCGGATTGTTCAAGGCGCGAATCCGTGGAATCGCTTCCAGGCCGTTGACCCCGGGCATGGATATGTCCAGCAACACCACTTCGCAGGGAACATGACGCAAGGTATCGAGCAACTGCTCGCCATTGCTCGCCTCCCCGACCACCAGCAGGTCCTTGGCCAGGCCGATCAATTGCTTGATGCCTTCGCGAACGATGGTGTGGTCTTCGGCTACCAGTACACGGATCACGTTCTTCTCCATTCTTTTTATGTCAGAACCAAGATCTATCGCGGGCTTGCCTGCAAAGGAGCCAGCTCAAACAACACAAAACCATCAGGCTTCATCCAGCGGCACTCGCACCGTCAGGGTCGTGCCCTCCCCCGGCTCACTCTCAAGCGACAATTGCCCCCCCATGATCAACACCCGCTCACGCATGCCAACCACGCCAAAGGATGTCGGCCTGCCAGGCGCGGCGACAAATCCTACGCCATCATCGCTGACAGTCAGACAGAGTTCATCGCCCTCGAGGGCCAGTGTCAGTTCAACAGTATGCGCCTGGGCGTGGCGCATGACATTGGTCAGCGCTTCCTGAAGGATCCGGAACAGGCCGATGGCCTTGGCATCGCTGAGTATCGGCAAGTTATCCGGCACTTGTACCAGACACGGAATCTGCGTGCGCGCCTCGAACCGTCGGGCCTGCCACTCGATGGCCGAGGCGATCCCGGCATCGAGAATCGGTGGCCGCAGCGCCGTGGCCACATCACGCACCAGTTGAAACAGCTGCGCGATCAAACGCTTCATGCTGTTCAAGCGCTCGTGCAAGCCAGGGTCGAGCTGCGCATAAGCCAGTTCGCACATGGACGTTTCCAGCTTCAACACAGTCAACATCTGCCCCAGCTCATCGTGAACTTCCCGGGCAATCCGCGCCTTCTCCTCTTCCCGCACGCTCTCCAGGTGCGCGGACAACTCGCGCAATTGCTCACGGGAGCTGGCCAGTTCCAGTTCGATGCGCTTGCTCTCGGTGATGTCCCAGACGATCCCGTCCCAGACATAGGCGCCGTCTTCCAGTCGGCGGGTAATGGCCTTGATCTCGGCCCAGCGCTGTTCGCCCTGACGGGTCAGAATCCGCCCCTGCCACGACCAGTCGCTGTCGGTGTCCAGTGCATGGTCCTGAGTCTGGTGATAACTGGCCTTGTCATCCGGATGCACCAGGCTGCGCAGGCCTTTGTCCCGTTGGGCCAGGGTGGCCGGCGAGTACCCCACCAGGTTCTCGCTGCCTTCACTGATGTAGGCAAAGTCGATCTGCCCGGTTACCGGTGCGCGCTCCAGACGAAAGACCAGTCCGGGGACGTTGGCGGCGATGCCCTGCAGCCGCGCTTCGCTTTCCTGCAAGGCGGCCAGGGCGCGACGACGCTCGGTGACGTCGTTGAGGTAAACCACCAGGTATTCGCCCTCGCGAAACCGCAAGAAGCTCAACGAGACATCCGCGGGCAGAATACTGCCATCGGCCCGCACGCAATTGGTTTCGAAACTTAGCGGCCCTTCCTCGCTGGCCCGGGCGCGCTTCCACAGGTTCAGCCAGCGGTCCATGTGCAAACCGGGCTCGAAATCGATCAATGGCCGATCAATGATCCCGCCCGCCGGATAGCCGAGCATGCTTTCGGCGGCACGGTTGGCGTAGCGCACATGGCTGTCCCAGTTGACCCAAAGGATGCCGACTGTGCTTTGATCGATGGAGAACTGCGTGAGGCGCAAGGCTTCTTCGCTGGCCTCGCGCAGGGCAATGTCTTCGCGCGCCGCCAGCAAACGTTGCTCCAGACTGTGTTGCTGACGACGCTGCCAGTACACAATGGCCATGCTGCTCAGCAATAACACCAGCAACAGCAGACAGAGGTTTTTCCAGAAAGCCGGTGAATCGGACAGCCGCGGGTACTTGGGTTGCAGCCATTGATCGTGCAGTCGCTCGAGGTCTTTGGCCGGAATCACGCGCAGCGCGTTTTCGACGATGCCGGCCAACTCCGGCCAGTCTCGACGCGTGGCCACCCGCAACAGTTGCGGGAAACCGATGTCGCCCACCACGGCCAGCCCGGCAAACTCAGGCTCGGCTGACAGACGCCCGAATTGCGCTTCATCGACCACCGCGTAACCGGCCTGCTGACTCAACAACAGTTGCAGTGCCTGGCGCTCCAGAGGCACGCCCTGCAGGTTCAAATGCGGATAGGTACTACGCAAGAAATCGGCGGTGACGCTGGGCATGCGCACGGCGACGCGGGTCCGGCTGTCGAGTTTTTCCAGCTCCACCACACCGGTGCTCTTCTGGTCGCTGACCACCAGTTGCGGCACCCGCATGTACGGATCGGAAAATTGCCAGAGTCGTAAACCGGCGGGGGTTTGGGTCAGCCCCGGCGCGATATCGATATCGCCTTCGCGCGCGGCGGCTTCCAGTTGCGCAAGATCAGGATAATTACGCCAGCTCAGCTCGACCTTGAGCGACTTGGCCAGCCACTTCATCAACTCGATATTGACCCCGGACAGGCGTTGCAAGCGGCGATCGTATTGGGCATAGGGCGCTTGCAACACCACCCCGACCCGCAACTCTTCATGCTGCGCCAGCCATTGCTGTTGCGCCGAAGACAATGACACGACGTGCGCCGGTGGCGCGGGAGCCGCCCAGCCCATCAAGGGAAACCACAAACAGCCGATAACCCACAGGCAGCGAAAATGCATCATCGAAGTCTCACACACTGACAAATACTGACCAACCCATTAGGCTGCCGGAATAACTTCTGGCCTGGAATATCCGATGCCCCCTGTCTACCGCCTGGCACTGCCAGCATTGTGCCTGTCGCTGATCCTGCCGTGCGCCTTTTCCGTCGAGGCGGCCGACCCGGCACCTGCCACTGCGGAAAAACCCGCCGAAGAAAAACCGGCCGAACGCCAGCCGCTGCTTGAGCGTAGCCAGGAAGAATCGACGGCACTTGAGCGACAAATTCCTGCGCAGGAACAGCAACAACTGCAAGCCGGCACCGACACCTTTCTCGCCTTGTGGAAACCGGCCAATACCGCCGAGCCCAAAGGTGCGGTGATTATCATCCCGGGTGCCGGTGAAACCGTTGACTGGCCGCAAGCAATCAGCCCATTGCGCCGCCAATTGCCGGACGCCGAGTGGAGCAGCCTGAGTATCACCTTGCCGGACCTGCAAAGCGAAGCCATCGCGCCTCGTATCGCCGAAGTGGCGCCAGCACCCAAAGCGCCTGATGCCGGCAGCAAAGATTCAACCACCGCGGCGCCCATCGAACAGGCCGCCGGCGGCGAAGCGGAGGTGGCCGACAAGGCCATCGCCGAAACCACCGAAGAACACGCCAAAGCCGACGCCGAGCGAATTTTCGCCCGCATCGACGCGGCCATCGCTTATGCCGAACAGCAAAGTGCGCGCAGGGTCGTCGTGCTGGGGCATGGCACCGGCGCGTACTGGGCTGCGCGTTATCTGAGCGAGAAGCAGCCATCGCAAGTCGAGAAGTTCGTGATGGTCGCCGCCCAGACGCCTGTTACGGCGAAGCCCGGGCTTGCCGAGTTGACGCCGACGATCAAGCTGCCGACTGCCGACATCTTCTATATGGACAAACCACTGGATCGCAATGCGGCACTGGAACGCTTGCAGGCCAATAAACGCTTGAAGACGTCGGCGTTCAGCCAGGTATCGCTCAAGGCACTGCCGGGCAATGCCAAGGCTGAGCAAGAGCAGCTGGTTCGTCGGGTTCGCGGGTGGTTGAATCCGCAACCTGCGGCGGACTGATGGATCGCGTCGCCCCATCCGCGGGCGACACAACTCTGCCCTGCTAGCGAAAATCCCGCCGCTCACGAATCAACGTGTAGGCGTTGTGCAATTCACGAGTCTTGTCCGTCGCCTCACGAACCTGCAACGCCGTCGCACCGCTGCCGGCAATCTTGTCCGGATGATGGCGACTGAGCAGGCGTCGATAGGCGCGTTTGATCTGTGCCGGCTCGCTGGTCGCCGACACTCCCAATAGCCGCAAGGCGTCCTGATACGTGATCGCGCTGCTGACCAATGGTCGCTTCGGCTCGTAGTCACTCGCCAGTGCCTGCACCTGTTGCGGCGTCCAGCCCAACCATTTGCCCCACTGGGCAATCAGTTCGCGCTCGCAGCTACCGGCGCGGCCATCGGCCCAGACCATCCGCCAACAGGCACGCAACACCCCTTCCGCCGCATGGGGCTGAGCACTCAAGCGTCGCAGATAACCACGCAACCGATCGTGTCCCGACTTGCCGCGGTTGAATGCTGCTATCGCCCGACGTTGCGCCGACTCGGTCATCTCCAGCGCACGCATTTCCTGTCGCGCCTGTTGAATGTGGCCATCCACTACCCGTCCATCACTCTTGGCCAATCGGCCCAGCAACACGAACAGCAGTTCATCGTTGCGCAGCACCGAGCGGCCACCGAATTTTTCCCATAAATGCGCCCAGCTCTGCAGGTGCAAGCGCCGATCCAGCGCCTGTCCCAATAAAGCACCGAGCATGGCCCCCGGAATGCTGGCTATGGCAAAGCCCGCTCCGGCTCCAATCAGAGTCCCTGGCCACAACATGTCAGCGTCTCGCTTCTATCAAGGTTTCTACTTCAGCCAGGCGCTCGTGAGTACCGACATCCACCCAATGCCCATTCAGGCGTTCGCCCGTCACTTGCCCATCGGCCATGGCTTTGCGCAACAATGGCGCAAGCTTGAAGGCCCCGGCCGAGCAACCGTCAAACAACTGCGGGTGCAGCACTGCGATGCCGCTGTAGGTCAGAGTAGATGTATCCGGCTGACCGTCCTGCACATGGCCATCGACCAGGTTGAAATCCCCGTTCGGGTGATGCGCCGGGTTGTCCGCCAGGAT
This sequence comes from Pseudomonas sp. P1_A1, assembly GCF_056406935.1. Taxonomy (NCBI): domain Bacteria; kingdom Pseudomonadati; phylum Pseudomonadota; class Gammaproteobacteria; order Pseudomonadales; family Pseudomonadaceae; genus Pseudomonas; species Pseudomonas sp. P1_A1. The sequence goes on from NZ_JBFTZE010000012.1 coordinate 33,655, forward strand.
CAAATGGGCGAGCCCGACGATGGGCTGGTGCAACACGCTGAAGTCGTAGTCGGTCCAGATGTCGCCGTTGACCACCACAAAAGCCTCATCACCCAACAACGGCAACGCGCGAAAAATACCGCCACCGGTTTCAAGCGGTTCACCTTCCGGCGAATACTGAATGCTCACTCCATACCGCGAGCCATCACCCAGATAATCTTCGATCTGCTGACCGAGCCAGGCATGGTTGATCACGATCTCGGTAAACCCTGCTGCCGCCAGCGCGCGCAGGTGATACTCGATCAAGGGTGCTCCGCCGGCGCGAACCAGCGGTTTTGGCGTGGTCAGGGTCAGCGGGCGCATGCGCTCGCCTTTACCCGCCGCCAGAATCATTGCCTTCATGCCTTCGCTCCAACACGCAGACTGGCCAGCAACACATCCAGCTCCGCCAATTCAGGGCGACGGGCAATGACCGCGTCTATATAAGCAAAGAAGCGCGGCACATCGCCGAGATAGCGTGGCTTGCCGTCGCGATGGCAGATGCGGGCGAAGATACCAATGACTTTCAAGTGACGCTGCACGCCCATCAGGTCGCTGGCGCGCAGGAAATCTTCAAAGTCAGGCTGAACCGGGATGTCGAGCGCAGCGGCTTGCTGCCAGTAATCTTCCAGCCAGCCGCGCACGCGTTCTTCAGGCCAGCTGAGGAAGGCGTCCTTGAACAGGCAGGTCACGTCATAGGTCACCGGCCCGTAGACCGCGTCCTGGAAATCCAGCACGCCGGGATTCGGCTCGCTGATCATCAGGTTGCGCGGCATGTAGTCGCGATGCACCAGGACTTTAGGCTGAGCCAGAGCGCTGTCGATCAGCAGGTCACTGACCTGCTGCCAGAGCACCTGCTGCGCCGGATCGAGTTCGATACCCAGTTCGCGTTTCACGTACCACTCGGGAAACAGTTCGAGCTCGCGACGCAGCAGCGCGACGTCATAACTCGGCAGCGGCGCCACCATCGGCAATTGCTGGAAAGCCAACAACGCTTGCAGGGCATCCTTGAACAAATCGTCGGCATTTTCGCTGTCGATCACATCCAGATAAGTCTTGTTGCCCAAGTCATTGAGCAAAAGGAAACCGCGCTCGAGGTCCTCGGCATAAATTTTCGGCACGTTTATGCCGGATTTCGCCAGCAGAAAAGCGATATCCACAAAGGGTTTGCAGTTTTCCTGGGGCGGTGGCGCGTCCATCACGACGAAACTTCTGCCTGCGCCTTCCCAGCGGAAATAGCGCCGAAAACTCGCGTCGCTACTGGCCGCGGTCAACGTGGCCGGGGGCACGGCGCCCCAACCTTGTTCTGCAAAGAGGATAGCCAACTGTTCATCGAGCCAAACTTTCAGGTGTTGCAAGCGTACATCTTGGTCAGGCATTGCAAGGGTCTCCGACGGCGCTAGCCGTCAAGCGGGTCATGCTTTATTATCCAGCATCTTTTTCAGACCATCGAGAGGCGTGCGGCCCACACCGCGGGCAGATGGCACGCAGGAAGCCCGGACTAATAAGATGGCATTGAAATCCCCCGCGTTTCGTAAAAAATTTCCGTTGTTGGTTACCGGCAGTCTGCTGGCCCTGCAACCCCTGGCCACGTCGTTCGTGGTCGCCGCGGAACAGTATGACTGCTCAGTCTCTGCTTCGGGTGCCTGGGACTGTGCGCCAAAAGCACCGGCCGCTGCATTGCCGCCGCGTCCCGTCCATGATGGCAGCGCAGTTTCCGCCACTGGCGAAACCCCGGCAGGCACCGCCTCCAGCGAAGACACCGGCGCCAAGCCTGTGCTGGTTACCGAGTCCAAGGGCCGCGGCCTGAAGTCGCGTAGTGAAGACTACAGCCACCTCGACTGGGTTCCGCGCGAGAAGCTCACCGCAGCGCAATTGGCCGAAACCGGTCCTTACTGCTCTGGTTCCTATATCGAACCGATTCGTCCTGGCATGAACGACAAGACGAATAAAAGTGACGCTCCAACCTTTATCGGTGCCAAGGCCTCCCGCTATAAGCAGGAAGAGCAAGTCGCGACCCTGGCCGGTGACGTGGTCATGCGTCAGGGCAGCATGCAGGTCGAAGCCGACGAAGCGAACCTGTACCAGGCCGAGAGCCGTGGCGAACTGGCCGGCAACGTGCGTATTCGCGACAATGGCGCACTGATCGTCGGCGACCACGCCGACGTGCAGCTCGACACCGGTGAAGCCAAGGTCGACAACGCCGAATACGTGATGCACAAGTCCCGTATCCGCGGTAACGCGCTGTACGCCAAACGTGCCGAGAACGCGATCATCCGCCTCAAGGATGGTACGTACACCACGTGCGAACCGAACAGCAATGCCTGGCAGCTCAAGGGCAACAACATCACCCTGAACCCGGCCACCGGTTTCGGTACCGCGACCAACGTGACGCTGCGGGTCAAGGACATTCCGGTTCTGTACACGCCGTACATCTATTTCCCGATCGACGACCGTCGCCAGTCCGGCTTCCTGCCGCCGACCATCGGCACCGGCAGCGATACCGGCTTCATGCTGGTCACTCCGTACTACTTCAACCTGGCGCCAAACTACGACGCCACGTTGTACCCGCGCTACATGGCCAAGCACGGCCTGTTGATGGAAGGCGAATTCCGCTACCTGACCAAGTCCAGCGAAGGTCAGTTCGGCGCCGCGTACCTCAACGACGAAGATACCGATCGCAGCAAGCAGACCGACTACGAAAAAAACCGCTACATGTACAACTGGCAGCACAAGGGTGGCCTCGACTCGCGCGTCTTTACGCAAGTCGACTACACCAAGATCAGCGATCCGTATTACTTCCAGGATCTGCAGACTGACCAGATTGGCGTGAAAAGCGCTGACTACGTGAACCAGCAGGGCTCCGTCACCTATCGTGGCGACAGCTACACCGCTCGCTTGAACGCCCAGGCCTATCAGCTGGCGACCGTTTCGAACATCACGCCGTATGACCGTTTGCCGCAGATCACCTTCAATGGTCAGCTGCCGTACCATCCGGAAGGGCTGAACTTCGATTACGAGACTGAGGTTGTACGGTTTGAGCGTGATTTGAAGAACGGTGACTTCGTAAACGAAGACGGCACCGTCGAACCGCGTCTTGACAACAACGTTCAAGGCCTGGCACGCGCCAACGGCGACCGCTTGAATCTCAAGCCGGGTGTCAGCCTGCCGCTGAACTGGACATATGGCTTCCTCAAGCCATCGCTCAAGTACCAATACACCCAGTACCAACTGGATCTGGATGGTACTGGCAAAAGCCAAATCGTGGCCCAGGATCAAGCCGCAGCTGCAGCCGGGACTGAAAACTTCAATGGTCATTTCGGCAGTAACCAGAACCGTGGCGTGCCGATTGCGAGTATCGACAGCGGCCTGTATTTCGATCGCAACACCCAATGGTTTGGCAAGAATTATCGCCAGACCCTCGAGCCGCGCCTGTTCTACCTCTATGTACCCGAGGAAGACCAGAAGGATATTCCTGTATTTGACACCAGCGAATACACCTTCAACTACGCCTCGCTGTTCCGTGACAACCGCTTCTCCGGCTCCGACCGCGTCGGCGACGAGAACAAACTGTCGCTGGGCGTGACCAGCCGCTGGATCGAAGACAATGGTTTCGAACGTCAACGTATCAGCGTCGGCCAAGCCTTGTACTTCAAGGACCGCGAAGTCCAGTTGCCAGGTATCGATGCAAAAACCCGCGCCGATGCTCAAGCCAACGTTTCACCGTACGCATTGGAATACGAATACCGCTGGAACCGCGACTGGCGTACCACGGCCGACTACAACTGGGACCCGGACAGCCGCAGCCCTCGCTCGGGCAGCGCGATGTTCCACTACCAGCCTGAAGACAACCCGAACAAGGTCATCAATGCCGGTTATCGCTATCGCAATGACCAGGTTCGTTATGACCAGAACACCGGTAAATGGTCGGTGGGCGGCGGTGACTACGGCACTCCGGGTCAACCTGGCTACGTGAAGGACTACTACAAGATCAAACAGCACGACTTCTCGGTGATCTGGCCGATCGTGCCGCAGTGGAACGCCATCAGCCGCTGGCAGTATGACTACAACCGCAACCGTACTCTGGAAGCCTTTGGTGGTTTCGAGTACGACAACTGCTGCTGGAAACTACGCCTGATCAACCGTTACTGGGTTTCCTATGACGAATTCAGTCAGGAAGCTCCACAAAACGAAAAAGGCGACCACGGCGTCTTCCTCCAAATTGTTCTGAAGGGACTCGGCGGCCTCACCGGCGCCAAAGTAGAGAGTTTCCTCGACAAAGGCATCCAAGGTTATCGTGAACGTGAAGACCAAGCTTTCTGATTGTCTGCGCCCGCTGATGCTGGGCGCGCTGTTCCTGGGTACCGCGGCCAACGCCGCGGTACAGCCCATCGATAAAGTGGTGGCCATCGTCGACAACGACGTGGTCATGCAGAGCCAGCTGGATCAGCGTGTCCATGAAGTTCAGCAAACCATCGCCAAACGCGGTGCTGCCGTACCGCCAGCCGGCGTACTGGATCAGCAGGTGCTCGAGCGTCTGATCGTCGAAAATCTGCAACTGCAGATCGGCGAGCGTTCCGGCATCCGCATTACCGATGAAGAGCTGAATCAGGCTGTCGGCACCATTGCCCAGCGCAACAACATGTCGATCGAACAATTCCGCGCCGCTCTGGCTCGCGACGGCCTGTCTTATGACGCCGCCCGCGACCAGATCCGCCGCGAAATGATCATCAGCCGTGTGCGTCAGCGCCGTGTGGCGGAGCGCATCCAGGTGTCCGAGCAGGAAGTGAAGAACTTCCTGGCATCCGATCTGGGCAAAATGCAGCTGTCCGAAGAGTTCCGCCTGGCCAACATCCTGATTCCTACGCCGGAAAGCGCCAACTCCGAGGCGATTCAGAATGCCGCCAAGCAAGCCGACGCGGTTTACCAGCAACTCAAGCAAGGCGCTGACTTCGGTCAGTTGGCAATCGCCAAATCCGCCAGCGAAACCGCCCTGGAAGGCGGCGACATGGGCTGGCGTAAAGCCGCTCAACTGCCACCTCCATTCGATCGTCTGCTGGGCACCATGGCCGTTGGCGACGTAACCCAGCCAATGCGCACCCCGGGCGGCTTCATTATCCTGAAGATCCTCGACAAGCGTGGCGGCGAAGCGCAGGTGCGTGACGAAGTACATGTGCGGCACATCCTGGTCAAACCGAGTCCGATCCGCGACGAAGAAAAAACCAAGGCCCTGGCTCAGTCGCTTTATGCCCGTATCGAAGCGGGTGAAGATTTCGGCGAACTGGCGAAAAGYTTCTCGGAAGATCCGGGTTCCGCCCTCAACGGTGGCGACCTGAACTGGATCGACCCGAACGCGCTGGTGCCTGAGTTCCGCGAAGTGATGGCCAAGACCCCGCAAGGTCAGCTGTCCAAGCCGTTCAAGACCCAATATGGCTGGCACGTACTGGAAGTCCTTGGCCGCCGTGCCACCGACAGCACTGCCCAGGCCCGTGAGCAGCAAGCGATGACCGTACTGCGTAACCGCAAATACGACGAAGAGCTGCAAACCTGGCTGCGTCAGATCCGTGACGAAGCGTACGTAGAAATCAAACTCCCTGGTGCAGACCAGGCAGCGCAGTGAAACCCAAGCGTTTCGCGCTGACCCCCGGCGAACCAGCCGGCATAGGTCCCGACCTGTGCCTGCTGCTCGCCTCGCAAGCCCAGCCACATCCCCTGATTGCCATTACCAGCCGCGACCTGCTCCTTGAGCGGGCCGCGCAGCTGGGCGTGGTGGTCGATCTGCTGCCGGTCACGCCGGACAGCTGGCCGGATGCTCCTGCCCCCGCCAACAGCCTGTATGTGTGGGATACGCCTCTCAACGCCAAGGTCACCGCCGGGCAACTGGACAAGGCCAATGCGGCTTTCGTTCTGGAAACCCTGACCCGTGCTGGCCAGGGCTGTCTGGATGGGCATTTCGCCGGCATGATCACCGCACCGGTGCACAAGGGCGTGATCAATGAATCCGGGATCGCCTTTTCCGGGCACACGGAGTTTCTCGCTGACCTGACCCACACTGCGCAAGTGGTGATGATGCTCGCCACTCGCGGCTTGCGCGTGGCGCTGGTCACCACTCACCTGCCCCTTCGCGAGATTGCCGACGCGATCACGCCGGAGCGGCTGGAGCGGGTCACACGGATTCTGCACACTGACCTGCAAGAAAAATTCGGCATCGCCCAGCCACGCATCCTGGTTTGCGGGCTTAACCCGCACGCCGGTGAAGGCGGTCACCTGGGCCATGAAGAAATCGACATCATCGAACCTACATTAGAGCGCCTGCGCGGCGAGGGCATGGACCTTCGCGGCCCCCTGCCCGCCGACACTCTGTTTACCCCCAAATATCTGGAGCACTGCGACGCGGTGCTGGCGATGTACCACGACCAGGGCTTGCCCGTGCTGAAATACAAAGGCTTCGGCGCGGCAGTCAACGTGACCCTAGGCCTGCCGATCATCCGCACCTCGGTCGACCACGGCACCGCCCTGGACCTGGCCGGCAGCGGCAACATCGACACCGGCAGCCTGCAAGTCGCCCTGGAAACCGCCTACCAGATGGCCGAGACCCGTTTATGACCGAGCATTACCAACACCGGGCGCGCAAGCGCTTCGGCCAGAACTTCCTGCACGATGCGGGCGTTATCGACCGCATCCTGCGCTCCATTCACGCCAAACCTGAAGACCGCCTGCTGGAAATCGGTCCGGGACAGGGTGCATTGACCGCCGGCCTGCTCAACAGCGGCGCTCAACTGGACGTCGTAGAGCTGGACAAGGACCTGATCCCGATTCTCAATCAGCAGTTCGCCGGCAAGAGCAACTTCAACCTGCATCAGGGTGACGCGCTGAAGTTCGACTTCAACAGCCTGAACGCTGCGCCAAACAGCCTGCGAGTGGTCGGTAACCTGCCGTACAACATCTCGACGCCGCTGATCTTTCATCTGCTGAACAACGCCAACCTGATTCGCGACATGCACTTCATGCTGCAAAAGGAAGTGGTCGAACGTCTGGCGGCGGGTCCTGGCGGCGGCGATTGGGGTCGGCTGTCGATCATGGTTCAGTACCATTGCCGGGTCGAGCATCTGTTCAACGTCGGCCCGGGCGCGTTCAATCCTCCGCCCAAAGTCGACTCCGCGATCGTGCGCCTGGTGCCCCACGCGGTACTGCCGCACCCGGCCAAGGACCATCGCCTGTTGGAGCGCGTTGTGCGTGAAGCCTTCAATCAGCGCCGAAAAACCCTGCGCAACACGCTGAAACTATTGCTGAGCAATGCCGAAATCGAAGCCGCCGGCGTCGATGGCAGCCTGCGCCCCGAGCAGCTCGACCTGGCCGCCTTCGTGCGCCTGGCCGACAAGCTCAGCGAACAAGTCCTGCAAAAGCCTGCCACCGACTGACAGGCGATGAGCGCTATCGGGTAGGACGCCACTCTGGTTTACTACCCGATACTTGGCCTAGACTGATTTGTATCAGCTACGCCCCGCGTCCCGCTTTGATTTAAGGCCTCTTGCATGTCCGATCCTCGTTATCAGGTCGACGTCAGCGTCGTCACCCGCTATCTGGCAGAACAATCGCAACCCGAGCACAACCGCTTTGCCTTCGCTTACACCATCACCGTGCACAACAATGGCGAGCTACCGGCCAAGCTGTTGTCACGGCACTGGGTGATCACCGACGGTGACGGCCATGTCGAGGAGGTTCGCGGTGCAGGCGTTGTCGGCCAGCAGCCGTTGATCGACGCTGGCAAGAGCCACACCTACAGCAGCGGCACCGTCATGACCTCCAAGGTCGGCACGATGCAGGGCACCTACCAGATGCTCGCCGAAGACGGTAAGCACTTCGACGCCATCATCGCGCCGTTCCGTCTGGCGGTACCCGGGGCGTTGCACTGATGGCGACGTATGCCGTCGGCGATTTGCAAGGCTGCCTTCAAGCTTTGCAATGCCTGCTCAAGCAGGTCGCTTTCGACCCGACACGGGATCGTCTGTGGCTGGTGGGCGACCTGGTCAACCGTGGCCCGCAGTCGCTGGATACCTTGCGCTTCCTCTATAGCATCCGCGAATCGCTGGTGTGGGTGCTCGGCAACCATGACCTGCACTTGCTGGCCGCCGGCAAAAACATCGAACGCCTGAAGAAGTCCGACACCCTGCTCGAGATTCTCGCAGCGCCCGATTGCGCGGAACTGCTGGAGTGGCTGCGCCAGCAAAAGCTCATGCACTACGACGAACAGCGCAATGTCGCCCTGGTACATGCCGGCATTCCGCCCCAGTGGTCACTGCGCAAGGCCTTGAAGTATGCCGGCGAAGTCGAGACTGCATTGCGCGATGACAACCTGTTACCACCCTACCTCGATGGCATGTACGGCAACGACCCGGCGAAATGGGACAACGATCTCAAAGGTGTGACCCGCCTGCGGGTGATCACCAACTATTTCACCCGCATGCGGTTTTGCACCGCCGAGGGCAAGCTTGACCTCAAAAGCAAGGAAGGTCTCGACAACGCGCCACCGGGCTACAAACCCTGGTTCCAGCACAAAGAGCGCAAGACCAAGGGCCTGAAGATCATCTTCGGTCACTGGGCCGCTCTGGAAGGCCGATGCAACGAACCGGGCATCTCGGCCCTCGACACAGGATGTGTCTGGGGTGGCGCCTTGACCCTGATGAACGTCGACAGCGGCGAACGCCTGTCCTGTCAATGCGACGAGCACGGCCTTGCCCTGTCGCCAGTCGCCCCACTTAGACCCGAACAAACGTCAGCCAGCGCCCCGCGCTAGACTGCGCTTTCAGCCGAGCCACAGGAGCCCGCCATGAGCGAATTCAAACGTATCCCCCCAGAACAGGCCCAGGCCCTGCGCGAACAAGGCGCGGTGGTGGTCGATGTCCGCGACCCGGCAACATTTGCCGCGCTGCACATCACCGGTTCGAAGCATCTGGATAACCATTCCCTGCACGCTTTCATCCAGGGCGCCGATCTGGATGCGCCGACGGTAGTGGTCTGCTATCACGGAAATTCCAGCCAGGGCGCAGCTGCTTATCTGATCAGCCAGGGCTTTTCCGACGTCTACAGCATGGACGGCGGTTTTGAGCTGTGGCGTACGACCTATCCTTCGGAAACGGCGCAAGGCACTTCCGAATAATTATTTTGTGATGCGCAAGCCCCGGCCCCCGTGGGCTCGCGCGATTACAGACGAACGGTCTGCCACAACTAATTACGTATCTTGCCTTTACCTCCCAAATTCCCAACTATCCTTAAGCGCAGGCCATCCAAAACAGGGGAGAGCCGGTACACCGGCGCACGGGTCATCGGGAGTAGCTTTCGGAGTAGTCAGCTCCGGAAGAGTTCTGGGGGGTAAACAGCAACTGCCTGTTCGGTTGCTGCCAGCATCGACTGAGTGATCCGGCGTCGGCTCCACGTATCGAGCGAGGTGACGTCATGAGTATCTTTAGCCACTTCCAACAACGCTTCGAGTCCACGCGCCAGGAAGAACTCTCGCTTCAAGAGTATCTGGAACTGTGCAAAAAGGACCGCAGCGCCTACGTTTCCGCGGCCGAGCGTCTGTTGCTGGCCATCGGTGAACCGGAACTGCTCGACACCTCAACCAACTCGAGGCTGTCGCGCATCTTTTCCAACAAGGTGATCCGCCGCTATCCGGCCTTTGAAGACTTCCACGGGATGGAAGAATGCATCGACCAGATCGTGTCGTATTTCCGCCATGCCGCTCAGGGTCTGGAAGAAAAGAAACAGATCCTCTACCTGCTTGGCCCAGTCGGTGGCGGTAAGTCATCTTTGGCCGAAAAGCTCAAACAGCTGATCGAGAAAGTGCCCTTTTACGCAATCAAGGGCTCGCCGGTTTTCGAGTCACCCCTGGGTCTGTTCAACGCCACTGAAGATGGCGCGATCCTCGAGGAAGACTTCGGCATTCCCCGGCGCTACCTCAACACCATCATGTCGCCATGGGCCACCAAGCGCCTGGCCGAATTCGGCGGCGACATCAGCCAGTTCCGCGTGGTGAAACTCTATCCATCGATCCTCAACCAGATTGCAGTTGCGAAAACCGAGCCGGGCGATGAAAACAACCAGGACATCTCGGCACTGGTGGGCAAGGTCGATATTCGCAAACTGGAAGAGTTCCCGCAGAACGACGCCGATGCCTACAGCTATTCGGGCGCGCTGTGCCGGGCCAACCAGGGCCTGATGGAATTCGTCGAAATGTTCAAGGCACCGATCAAGGTGCTGCACCCATTGCTGACGGCCACTCAGGAAGGCAACTACAACAGCACCGAAGGCTTGGGGGCAATTCCGTTTACCGGGATTCTGCTGGCCCACTCCAACGAATCGGAATGGCACACCTTCCGCAACAACAAGAACAACGAAGCCTTCATCGACCGGATCTATATCGTCAAAGTGCCGTACTGCCTGCGCGTCAGCGACGAGGTGAAGATCTACGACAAGCTGCTGTTCAACAGTTCGCTGGCCAAGGCCCATTGCGCCCCCGACACGCTGAAAATGCTCGCTCAGTTCACCGTGCTCTCGCGCCTTAAAGAGCCGGAAAACTCCAACATCTACTCCAAAATGCGCGTGTATGACGGCGAAAACCTCAAGGACACCGATCCGAAGGCCAAGTCGATCCAGGAATATCGCGATGCTGCAGGTGTCGACGAAGGCATGAACGGTCTGTCGACCCGCTTCGCCTTCAAGATCCTGTCGAAGGTCTTCAACTTCGATCCACACGAAATCGCCGCCAACCCGGTGCATCTGCTCTACGTGCTGGAACAGCAGATCGAACAGGAACAATTCCAGGCCGAGACCCGCGAACGCTATCTGCGCTTCCTGAAAGAGTACCTGGCGCCGCGTTACATCGAATTCATCGGCAAGGAGATCCAGACTGCCTACCTCGAGTCTTACAGCGAGTACGGCCAGAACATCTTCGATCGCTACGTGCTGTACGCCGACTTCTGGATTCAGGATCAGGAATACCGCGATCCGGAAACCGGCGAGATCCTCAACCGCGTAGCCCTGAACGAGGAACTGGAGAAAATCGAGAAACCGGCCGGCATCAGCAATCCGAAGGATTTCCGCAACGAAATCGTCAACTTCGTACTGCGCGCCCGTGCCAACAACAACGGCAAGAACCCAACCTGGCTCAGCTACGAAAAACTGCGGGTGGTCATCGAGAAGAAAATGTTCTCCAACACCGAGGACCTGCTGCCGGTCATCAGCTTCAATGCAAAGGCCAGCAAAGAGGACCAGCAGAAGCACAACGACTTCGTCACACGGATGGTCGAGCGGGGCTACACCGACAAACAGGTACGACTGCTGTCCGAGTGGTACTTGCGGGTCAGAAAATCACAGTAACCCGCTGCCGGTCAGACCGGTTGTCGTTAGCCAGAGGCCTGTGTACGCTTTTTCTGTTACACAGACCTCTGGGAGGTGTTCGAAAGTCGGTAACGAGGTTCAGGCAGCATCCAGAAACGCTTGGGGGAGCGTAAACATCCCTCGGCATAGTCGAATGCTGCGTAACCGCTCGCCCCTTTCAGGACAGCTTCTAAGGAGCAGTCATGAGCTATGTGATCGACCGACGTCTCAATGGCAAGAACAAGAGTACGGTAAACCGTCAGCGGTTTCTGCGGCGCTACCGTGATCACATCAAAAAGGCCGTCGAAGAAGCGGTAGGCCGGCGTTCCATTACCGATATGGAACACGGCGAGCAAATCAGCATTCCCGGCCGCGACATCGACGAGCCGGTGCTTCACCATGGCCGGGGCGGCAAGCAGACCATCGTGCACCCAGGCAACAAGGAGTTCACCAGCGGCGAGCACATTGCCCGTCCGCCCGGAGGTGGCGGCGGCAGAGGCCCCGGTAAGGCCGGTAACTCGGGTGAAGGGATGGACGAGTTCGTCTTCCAGATCACCCAGGAAGAATTCCTCGAATTCATGTTCGAGGACCTTGAATTGCCTAACCTGGTCAAACGTCACCTGACCGGCACCGACACCTTCAAGACCGTACGCGCGGGCATCAGCAACGAGGGCAACCCGTCACGGATCAACATTATCCGTACGTTGCGTTCGGCCCATGCCCGGCGAATCGCCCTGTCCGGCAGCAGCCGGGCAAAACTGCGTGAAGTCAAAGAGGAGCTCGCCCGGCTTAGACGGGAGGAGCCGGACAACTTTGGCGACATCCAGGAACTCGAAGCGGAAATCGAGAAACTCAGTGCGCGCATTCACCGAGTGCCATTTCTCGACACCTTTGACCTCAAGTACAACCTGTTGATCAAACAGCCGAACCCGAGCTCCAAAGCAGTGATGTTCTGCCTGATGGACGTCTCCGGCTCCATGACCCAGGCGACCAAGGACATCGCCAAGCGCTTCTTCATCCTGCTGTACCTGTTCCTCAAGCGGAACTACGACAAAATCGACGTCGTGTTCATCCGCCACCACACCAGTGCCCGCGAAGTGGATGAGGAGGAGTTTTTCTACTCCCGGGAAACCGGCGGCACCATCGTCTCCAGCGCCCTTAAACTGATGCAGGAGATCATGGCCGAGCGTTATCCGAGCAATGAGTGGAATATCTATGCCGCCCAGGCGTCCGACGGCGATAACTGGAACGACGACTCGCCAATCTGCCGCGACATTCTGATCAACCAGATCATGCCGTTCGTGCAGTACTACACTTATGTAGAGATTACCCCGCGCGAACACCAGGCCCTGTGGTTCGAGTACGAACGCATCGCTGAAGCCTTCTCTGACACTTTTGCCCAGCAGCAACTGGTCTCGGCCGGGGATATCTATCCGGTCTTCCGTGAACTCTTCCAGCGCAGGTTAGTGACATGACCGCCAAAGAGCAAAAGCGCCAACCCATTTCCACCGGCTCCGAATGGACGTTCGAGCTGATCCAGGCTTACGACCGCGAAATCAGTCGTCTCGCGGCCCGCTATGCGCTCGATACTTACCCCAACCAGATCGAAGTCATCACTGCCGAGCAAATGATGGATGCCTACGCTTCTGTGGGCATGCCTTTGGGTTATCACCATTGGTCCTATGGCAAACACTTCCTAAGTACCGAAAAATCCTACAGCCGCGGCCAGATGGGGCTGGCCTACGAGATTGTGATCAACTCGGACCCTTGCATCGCCTATCTGATGGAAGAAAACACCATCTGCATGCAGGCCCTGGTGGTGGCTCACGCCTGCTATGGCCATAACAGCTTCTTCAAGGGTAATTACCTGTTCCGCACCTGGACCGACGCCAGCTCGATCATCGATTACCTGGTGTTCGCCAAGCAGTACATCATGCAGTGCGAAGAACGCCACGGTATCGACGCGGTAGAGGACTTGCTCGATTCCTGCCATGCGCTGATGAATTACGGGGTCGACCGTTACAAACGCCCTTATCCGATTTCCGCCGAAGAAGAACGCCGTCGGCAGAAGGATCGGGAAGAACATCTGCAAAAGCAGATCAACGATTTGTGGCGGACCATTCCAAAAGGCGCGGACAAATTCAGCGACAAGGACAACGCACGCTTCCCCGCCGAGCCCCAGGAAAACATTCTGTATTTCATCGAGAAACACGCCCCGCTGCTGGAGCCTTGGCAACGTGAAATCGTGCGAATCGTGCGCAAGATCGCCCAGTATTTTTATCCACAGCGCCAGACACAGGTGATGAACGAAGGCTGGGCCACCTTCTGGCACTACACCTTGATGAACGACTTGTATGACGAAGGCCTGGTCACCGATGGCTTCATGATGGAGTTCCTGACGTCCCATACCAGCGTGGTCTTCCAGCCGGGCTTCGACAGCCCCTACTACAGCGGAATCAACCCCTACACCCTCGGTTTTGCCATGTATCGCGATATTCGGCGGATATGCGAACAGCCTACCGAAGAGGACTACCGCTGGTTCCCGGAAATCGCCGGCACAGACTGGCTGTCCAGCATCAAATTCGCCATGAGCAGCTTCAAGGACGAGAGTTTCATCCTGCAGTACCTGTCACCCAAGGTGATCCGCGACCTGAAGCTGTTCAGCATCCTCGATGACGACCAGAAGGATGATCTGCTGGTTCCGGCGATCCACGACGAAGAGGGCTATCGAACCATTCGCGAAACCCTGGCGGCGCAATACAACCTGGGCAATCGCGAACCCAACATCCAGATCTACAGCATCGACCGGCGCGGGGACCGCTCGCTGACCCTGCGTCACCAGCAGCACGACCGCAAGCCGCTCGGCGATTCCACCGAGGAAGTGCTCAAGCACCTGCACCGACTCTGGGGCTTCGACATTCACCTGGAAACCCTGCAAGGGGATCAGGTGGTGAAAACCCACCATGTTCCACCCAGAAGCGAACACGGCGAGGGGGACTACGGCCGGTTAGACTTGGCTGTCATTCATCTTTGATCCTGTTTCGGCCTCCGGAAGTTCGACGCAAAGGTTATTCTGTCGGGCTAACGGAGGTTTTTTATGCAGATTTATAAAGTCGGTGGTGCGGTACGCGATCGCCTGCTGGGCAAGCCTGTCACCGATATCGACTGGGTCGTGGTAGGCGCCACCACCGAAGAAATGCTCGCCAAGGGCTTTCGCCCGGTGGGTGCGGATTTTCCAGTATTTCTTCACCCCAAAAGCGGTGAGGAATACGCCCTCGCCCGCACCGAGCGCAAAAGCGGGCGCGGTTACGGCGGCTTCACCTTTCACGCCAGCCCCGAAGTCACGCTCGAAGAAGACCTGATTCGTCGTGACCTGACGATCAACGCCATGGCCGAAGACGATCAGCAGAACCTGACCGACCCCTACCATGGCCAGCGGGATCTCGAGGCTCGCCTGCTTCGTCACGTTTCCCCCGCGTTCGCTGAAGATCCGCTCCGTGTTCTGCGCGTTGCCCGCTTCGCCGCGCGTTATGCAGGGCTGGGTTTCACCGTCGCCCCCGAGACACTCGCGCTGATGCGGCAGCTCAGCGAATCGGGTGAACTGGAGGCACTGACCGCGGAACGCAGCTGGAAAGAAATCGCCCGCGCGCTGATGGAAGACCAACCCCAGGTGTTCATCCAGGTGCTGCGCGAGTGCGGTGCGCTCAAAGTGCTGATGCCGGAAGTCGATGCGCTGTTCGGTGTACCGCAACCCGAGGCCCACCACCCGGAAATCGACACAGGCGTGCATACCCTGAGCGTGCTGGAGCAAGCGGCACAGCACAAACAACCGCTGACCGTGCGCTGGGCCTGCCTGCTGCATGACTTGGGCAAAGGACTGACGCCCGAGGAGGAATGGCCCCGCCACATCGCCCACGAGCATAAAGGCCTGAAGCTGATCAAAGCGGTCAACGAGCGCTTCAAGGCACCGAAGGATTGTCAGGAATTGGCACTGCTGGTGGGCGAGTATCACACCCATGGCCACCGAGCTCTGGAGCTGAAACCGTCGACCTTGCTGGAGTTGCTGCAGAGTTTCGACGTCTATCGTCGACCTCAGCGCTTTGAGGAGTTTATTGCGGCGTGCGAGATGGACGCTCGAGGGCGCAAAGGCCTGGAACAGCGAAGTTATCCACAGGCGGATTATTTGCGCGGGGCGGCGACTGCGGCGCGAAGTGTGGCGGTTCAGCCGTTGCTGGAGAAGGGATTCAAGGGGCCGGAATTGGGCGAAGCGATCAAGCGCGAGCGGCTCAAGGCGTTGAAGGCTTACAAAGAACAAGCGTAAGCAAGGGCAAAAGATCGCAGCCTGCGGCAGCTCCTACAAAGATCGGCGTAGGAGCTGCCGCAGGCTGCGTTCTTTTGCTTTACAGCATATCGGAGGGGGTTAACTGCTCACCGCGCCACTCAAAAGCCACCGGCGCCAACACCTGATCGATCCGCGCCTCGCTCCACAAGGTCGCAAAGCTTTTGCCTACACCCGGATGCACTCTGTCCGGCGCAATCAGCGACAACGGCCATAGCACGAAGGCGTTTTTCAGGATCTCTGCCCGGGGCAAGATCAAGCCATCGAAGTTGCCCACCAGATCGCCGAACAACAGCACGTCGATATCCAGCGGCAAGCCCTTGCGGTCCGGCGCGTAACGGCCGTTATCCGCTTCGATGAATTTCAGCCGTCGATCCAGCTCCGTCAACGGTAGATCGGTATGGGCCGAGACCACAAAGTTGAAAAACGGCCCACTCTTGATCCCCACCGGCTGGCTTTCGAACACCGCCGAGCAGCGCATATCCACCAGGAAACCCGCCAGGGCGTCCAGGCCAGCCTGCAAATGGGATTCGCGCTCGATGTTGCTACCGAGCCCGAGGTACACCTGAGTCAGCGACATCCGCGCTCGATCTCCACACCCACGCCCCTGGCCGCCGGAACGGCACCTGGCTTGGTCAGCTTGAGGTGCATCCAGGTGATCTTGAACTCACTCATCAGCACTTGCGTCAGACGCTCGGCAAACGTCTCGACCAGCTGGAACTGCGCCTGCTCGGCAAAAGCCTGGATGCGTGACGAAACGCTCGCGTAGTCAAGCGCCAGGGTCAGGTCATCACCAGCAGCGGCCGGACGATTGTCCCAGGCGAAGCTCAGATCAAGTCGCAGACACTGTCGGATGCCTCGTTCCCAGTCGTAGGCACCAATCACGGTGTCGACTTCCAGGCCCTCGATAAACACTCTGTCCAAGCACTTCTCTCCGCTGCACGACAAGGGCGCAATGCGCCGTTAGAATCAGGGCGTCCTCGCCCGGAATAGTTAGCATGTTTTGGTCACTGGCGATTTTCGCCTACCTGCTCGGCTCTCTGTCCTTCGCCATTTTGCTCAGCCGCCTGACCGGTAACCCCGATCCGCGAATGAGTGGCTCGGGCAATGCCGGTGCCACCAATATGTTTCGTCTGGCCGGCAAAAAACTCGCCATCCTGACCTTGCTCGGCGACCTCTGCAAAGGCCTGCTGCCAGTGCTGGTCGCAGGTGCAATGGGCCTTTCACTGCAGGAACAGGCCTGGATCGGCGTCTTCGCCGTCATCGGTCACCTGTTTCCACTGTACTTCCGCTTTCGCGGCGGCAAGGGTGTCGCCACCGCGGCCGGCATGCTGCTGGGGCTCTATCCACCCGCTGCGCTGCTGGCGGTCTGTGCCTGGCTGTTGACGTTCTACCTGACCCGCACCAGCTCACTCGCCGCGCTGATTGCCACACCCCTGACCCTGCCGCTGCTCGCCTGGCAAGAACCGGCGGCACTGCTGCCCATGAGCGCGCTCACGGGGCTGATCGTCTGGCGTCATCGCGGCAATCTACGCGACCTGTTTGCCGGGCGCGAACGGCATTTTTAAATACCGCACGTGAGCGCCACTCATCACAGCGCCGACAACTGCTCCATCGGCCAACGCGCCTGCACGCTGATTGCCAGGCTTTCGTGCTGGCCGGCCCGCAAGCGCTGGCAACCGGCAAACGCAATCATCGCACCGTTGTCGGTGCAGAACTCCGGACGGGCATAAAACACATCGCCCTTCATGTCGCCGAGCATTTTTTCCAGTGATGTGCGCAACGCCTTGTTGGCGCTGACGCCGCCAGCGATCACCAGACGCTTCATGCCGGCCTGTTTCAGGGCTCGCTTGCACTTGATGGTCAAAGTCTCCACCACGGCCTGCTGGAACGCCAGCGAGATGTCGCAACGGGCTTGCTCGCCGTCGTCCCCGGCGCTGACGCATTGCTGCCAGGTGTTCAAGGCGAAGGTTTTCAAGCCGCTGAAGCTAAACGCCAGGCCCGGACGATCACACATCGGACGCGGAAAGACGAAACGTCCGTCAACGCCTTGCGCCGCCAGACGAGCAATCTCCGGACCGCCCGGGTAATTGAGGCCCATCATTTTTGCAGTTTTGTCGAACGCTTCGCCGGCGGCATCGTCGAGGGTCTCGCCCAAGAGCGTGTACTGACCGATCCCGTCGACCTGAACCAGCTGCGTATGACCGCCCGAGACCAACAAAGCGACGAACGGGAACTCCGGTGGCTGCGGCTCCAGCATCGGCGCCAGCAAGTGACCTTCCATGTGGTGCACGCCCAGCGCCGGGATACCCCAGGCAAAAGCCAGCGCCTGCGCGCAGGAAGCCCCTACCAGCAGGGCTCCGACCAGGCCGGGGCCGGCGGTATAAGCGATGGCGTCGATCTCGGTCGGCACGCAGTCGGCCTCCGCCAGCACCTGACGGATCAAGGGCAGTATGCGTTTGACGTGATCGCGCGAAGCCAGCTCCGGCACAACGCCGCCATAAGCGCGATGCAGGTCGATCTGACTGAACAGCGCATCGGCCAACAACCCGCGTTCACTGTCGTAAAGTGCGACACCGGTTTCGTCGCAAGAGGTTTCTAATCCCAGTACTAGCATGGGTTTGCGCCTTGTAGAGGCTGAATTCGAAGGCGCGCATAATAGTCGTCGCGTGATGCCCCGACCAGCGGTTTTCGATCAGAGGCTTTGCATTCCGAGCGATGAGGGGTTAACATCCGCAACCCTTAAAAACCGACGTCTTCAAGTGCTCTTTTGCCGCGAGGATGTTGACCCCGGTAATGAATGAAGGTAGCTCTGGATGCCAGCCGTCAAAGTTAAAGAGAACGAACCCTTCGACGTAGCTCTGCGTCGTTTCAAGCGCTCCTGCGAAAAAGCCGGTGTACTGGCTGAAGTTCGTAGCCGCGAATTTTACGAGAAGCCTACTTCTGAGCGTAAGCGCAAAGCAGCAGCCGCTGTTAAGCGTCACGCCAAGAAAGTACAGCGCGAACAGCGCCGCGCCGTTCGTCTGTACTAATACACAGACGATCGTAGCAAGCTTCTGCCAAGCCCGGCCCTCAGCCGGGCTAATGGCATTTGCGGACAACGCTTGATGCTTCACCGTCAAAGCCGCAGACGCGACCGAGACAAACCTGCTTCACAGCGTCAGACCTGGCTCTTTTGCCAGCGGTGCACGTCTTTTCTGACGAGCCTTTCAAGGCTACTGACGAGCACACCCACTGATTCCTCTCACGACGATCAGCCCAAGGTACCTTCTTGCGTGCCCGCTTATTGAGCTATCCGAGGCCATTGATTGGCCGTCGCCGGACTCAGCGAAACACTTTCGAATAGTCGAATGCTGATTGGTACTAACGTCAGTGGATTTTCGGCAGATACACTTCCCGACAGCGATTACGCAGACGACACCGGTCGAGCCGCACACCCTGCGCGCCTCAAACAATGACCAGCGTTCGGCCGCACTTCGTTTCGGATCCATTTCAGCGCAGATGACGAGAACGCCATGGCCGGGCTAATTCCCCAGAGCTTCATTGACGACCTTCTGAACCGCACCGACATCGTCGATGTGGTCAGCTCGCGCCTGCAAATGAAAAAGGCCGGCAAGAACTACACCGCCTGCTGCCCGTTTCACAAAGAGAAAACCCCCTCCTTCAGCGTCAGCCCCGACAAACAGTTCTATTACTGCTTCGGTTGCGGCGCTGGCGGTAACGCCCTCGGCTTCATCATGGACCACGACAACCTGGACTTCCCCCAGGCGGTCGAAGAACTGGCCAAAGCCGCCGGCATGGAAATCCCCCGCGAAGAAAGCGGTCGACCGCACAAACCGCGACAGCCCACCGATTCGCCGCTGTATCCGCTGCTCACCGCTGCCGCCGATTTTTACCGCCAGGCCCTGAAAAGCCATCCGGCGCGCAAAGCGGCTGTGGATTACTTGAAAGGTCGTGGATTGACCGGCGAAATTGCTCGGGATTTCGGCCTCGGCTTCGCTCCGCCCGGCTGGGACAATCTGTTCAAGCATCTGAGCAGCGACACCCTGCAGCAAAAGGCCATGATCGATGCCGGCCTGCTGGTGGAGAACGCCGAAACCGGCAAGCGCTATGACCGCTTCCGCGATCGCGTGATGTTCCCTATCCGCGACAGCCGCGGGCGCATCATCGCCTTCGGCGGCCGGGTACTGGGCGATGACAAGCCGAAATACCTGAACTCACCGGAAACCCCGGTTTTCCATAAGGGCCAGGAACTCTATGGCCTTTACGAAGCGCGCAAGAACAACCGCAACCTCGACGAAATCATCGTCGTCGAAGGCTACATGGACGTCATCGCCCTCGCCCAGCAAGGCCTGCGCAATGCTGTGGCGACCCTGGGTACCGCCACCAGCGAAGAGCACTTGAAGCGACTGTTTCGCGTCGTGCCCAACGTATTGTTCTGCTTTGACGGCGACCAGGCCGGCCGCAACGCTGCGTGGCGCGCCCTGGAGGCGACGTTGCCGAGCCTGCAGGACGGACGGCGCGCACGTTTTCTATTCCTGCCCGAAGGCGAAGACCCGGACACGTTGGTCCGCTCCGAAGGCACTGACGCCTTCCGCGCGCGGATCAATCAGCATGCACAGCCATTGGCCGATTATTTTTTCCAACAGCTGACTGAGGAATCGGACCCGCGCTCGCTTGAAGGCAAGGCCCATATGGCCACCCTCGCCGCGCCACTGATCGACAAAGTCCCGGGCGCCAACCTGCGCATTCTGATGCGCCAGCGCCTGACCGAAATTACCGGGCTCAGCGGTGAAGCCGTGAGCCAACTGGTGCAAAGCGCACCTCAGGAAGCACCACCGACTTACGATCCGGGCATTGATTACGACGCCATGCCCGATTACAGCGACTACCATCAGCCGCAGGCGCAAGAGATGTATGTGCCGCAGCAGGAGTGGACGCCGAAGAAACCCGGTGCAGGCGGCAAGAAATGGGACAAGAAGCCGTGGGACAAGAACGGCAAACGCGGCGGTGATCGCGACCAACCGCGCGCGCCACGGGTTCCGGCTGCTGTAGAGCCACCTACCCTGGCCGCCTTGCGCACGTTGCTGCATCACCCGCAACTGGCTGAAAAAGTCGAGGATGCCGGGCACTTTGCGGCCGAAGACCACACTAACACGCAACTGCTGGTCGCCCTGCTCGAAGCCGTACAGAAGAATCCCAAGCTAAACTCATTTCAACTGATTGCGCGTTGGCACGGTACTGAACAGGGCCGACTGCTGAAAGCGCTGGCAGAAAAGGAATGGCTGATTGATGGAGATAACCTTGAACAACAGTTTTTCGACACCATTACTAGCTTGTCAGCCCGCCAACGCGAGCGAAATCTGGAACAACTTCTTCGAAAAGCGCGTCAAAGTGAATTGAGTGCCGAAGAGAAAAATCAACTGCGCGACCTTTTAAGCCGCAATGTTTGCGCATCAAACCCGACCTCAACTGGCGCGTGAGGTCATAGCTCAGGTATAATCCTCGGCTTGTTTTTTGCCCGCCAAGACCTTCAGTGGATAGGGTGTTATGTCCGGAAAAGCGCAACAGCAGTCTCGTATCAAAGAGTTGATCACACTTGGTCGTGAGCAGGGCTACCTGACTTACGCGGAGGTCAACGACCACCTGCCGGAGGATATTTCAGATCCGGAACAGGTGGAAGACATCATCCGCATGATCAATGACATGGGGATCAACGTATTCGAGGTTGCGCCAGATAAGGATTCCCTTATGCTGGCCGACGCCGATACCGACGAAGCCGCGGCCGAAGAGGCAGCTGCAGCGTTGGCAGCGGTCGAGACCGACATTGGTCGCACCACCGACCCAGTGCGCATGTACATGCGTGAAATGGGTACGGTAGAGCTCCTCACACGTGAAGGCGAAATCGAAATCGCCAAGCGTATTGAAGAGGGCATCCGCGAAGTGATGGGCGCAATCGCGCACTTCCCTGGCACGGTTGACCATATTCTCTCCGAGTACACTCGCGTCACCACCGAAGGTGGCCGCCTGTCCGACGTCCTGAGCGGTTATATCGACCCGGACGACGGCATTGCGCCGCCTGCAGCCGAAGTGCCACCGCCTGTCGACCCGAAAGCCGTGAAAGCGGACGACGACACCGACGACGATGACGCCGAAGCAAGCGATGACGAAGAAGAAGCCGAAAGCGGTCCGGATCCGGTCATCGCCGCACAGCGTTTTGGCGCTGTCGCCGATCAGATGGAAATCACCCGCAAGGCGCTGAAAAAGCACGGTCGCTACAACAAGGCTGCGATTGCCGAGCTGTTGGCCCTGGCTGAGCTGTTCATGCCGATCAAACTGGTGCCGAAGCAATTCGAAGGCCTGGTCGAGCGTGTTCGCAGTGCCCTGGATCGTCTGCGTCAGCAAGAGCGCGCGATCATGCAATTGTGCGTTCGTGATGCCCGCATGCCGCGTGCCGACTTCCTGCGCCAGTTCCCGGGCAATGAAGTCGACGAAAGCTGGAGCGACGCACTGGCCAAAGGCAAAAGCAAATACGCTGAAGCCATTGGTCGCCTGCAACCGGACATCATTCGTTGCCAGCAGAAGCTGACCGCGCTGGAAACCGAAACCGGTTTGACGATCGCCGAGATCAAGGACATCAACCGTCGCATGTCGATCGGTGAGGCCAAGGCCCGCCGCGCGAAGAAAGAGATGGTCGAAGCGAACTTGCGTCTGGTGATCTCCATCGCCAAGAAGTACACCAACCGTGGCCTGCAGTTCCTCGATCTGATCCAGGAAGGCAACATTGGCTTGATGAAAGCGGTAGACAAGTTCGAATACCGCCGTGGCTACAAATTCTCGACTTATGCCACCTGGTGGATCCGTCAGGCGATCACTCGCTCGATCGCCGACCAGGCCCGCACCATCCGTATTCCGGTGCACATGATCGAGACGATCAACAAGCTCAACCGTATTTCCCGGCAGATGTTGCAGGAAATGGGTCGCGAACCGACCCCGGAAGAGCTGGGCGAACGCATGGAAATGCCTGAGGACAAGATCCGCAAGGTATTGAAGATCGCTAAAGAGCCGATCTCCATGGAAACCCCGATCGGTGATGACGAAGACTCCCATCTGGGTGACTTCATCGAAGACTCGACCATGCAGTCGCCAATCGATGTCGCCACCGTTGAGAGCCTTAAAGAAGCGACACGCGAAGTCCTGTCCGGCCTCACTGCCCGTGAAGCCAAGGTTTTGCGCATGCGTTTCGGTATCGACATGAATACCGACCACACCCTCGAGGAGGTTGGTAAGCAGTTCGACGTGACCCGTGAACGGATTCGTCAGATCGAAGCCAAGGCGCTGCGCAAGCTGCGCCACCCGACGAGAAGCGAGCATTTGCGCTCCTTCCTCGACGAGTGATCACAAAACCCCCGGCCCAGGCCGGGGGTTTTGCTTTATGCAGATTTAATGCCCCGCACGCCCCCCCCCGCCGAATAGCCCGTCTACACTCGAAGCATTCCCCTAAAGCCATAACGAGACCGTTATGCCCAGATGGTCGACCGTGCTTTTTTTGCTGTCGCTGATGACCTGGACCGCAACGGCTGGCGCGCTGACTCTGACCGACGAAGAACGTAGCTGGCTGGCGGCTCACCCGGAATTGCGCCTGGGCGTCGATGCGTCCTGGCCGCCGTTTGAGTTTCGCGACGATCATGGGCGTTATCAGGGCCTGGCAGCAGACTATATCAACGTCATCCGGCAACGGCTGGCCATCAAACTCACGCCCATCGAACCGGTCAGCTGGACTGAAGTGCTGCAGCAAGCCAAACAAGGCAAGCTAGACATCTTGCCGGGCATCATGTCGACCCCCGAGCGCCAGACCTACCTGTCGTTCACCCGCCCCTACCTCGATTTTCCGATTGTCATTCTGGCCCACGTCGGAGGCCCCCAACCGCGCAAACTCAAAGACCTATACGGGCTGAAGATCGCCGTGGTGGAAAACTACGCCCCCCATGAACTGTTGCGCACCCAACATCCCGACCTGAATCTGGTGGCGATGCCCAATGTCAGCTCGGCATTGCAAGCGTTGGCTACCGACGAAGTGGACGCGGTTGTGGGCGATCTCGCCTCCAGTGTCTGGAGCCTGCGCCAGCTAAAGCTCGAAGGGCTCTACGTCAGCGGTGAGACGCCCTACCGCTACCAATTGGCGATGGCCGTCCCCCCGAACAATAAGCTGCTGGTCAGTATCCTGGACAAAGTCCTGGCAGACATGAGCCCGAGTGAAATCAGCGCCATCCAGGAACATTGGGTCGGTAATGTCCTGGATCATCGRACCTTCTGGTCCGACGTGCTGATTTACGGCCTGCCAGGACTATTGGCACTGATGATCGTGCTGGCAGTGGTGATCCGGATAAATCGTCGACTGAGCTCGGAAATTGCCCGCAGGGTCAATCTGGAACAAGAGCTGCGCAGCAGCGAATACCATTACCGCGGGCTGGTGGAGAGTCTTTCAGCCATCGCCTGGGAAGCGCAGATCAGCGATTACACCTACAGCTACGTGTCGCCCCACGCTCAGGACCTCCTCGGTTATCCCCTGTCCCATTGGCTGATTCCGGGCTTCTGGCGCAACATCATCCACCCTGCGGACCTCACCCGCGCCCAGGCCTTCTGCGACCGTGAAGTGGCGGCCGGGCGCGATCACAGCGTCGATTACCGGGTCATCACCGCTGATGGCCGCTGCCTGTGGGTCCGCGATATCGTCAGCCTGATCGAACACGGCCATGAACCGGTCCTGCGCGGGCTGATGATCGACATCAGCGAAGCCAAGCGCACCGAAGAGGCGCTGCGCCTGTCGGAGCAGAAGTTCGCCTCAGTGTTCCAGCAATGCCCGGACATTCTGGTGATCGCACGGCTTTCCGATGGCTGTCTGCTGGAAGTCAACGAAGCGTTCGAGGAGCAGATCGGCCTCAAGGCCGAAGACGTCATAGGCCAGACGGCCACCGACCTGAATATATGGGGCGTTCCTGGCGTGGGACCGGGTTTGCTGCAGCGGTTGCAGGCCGGCAGTATCCGCAACCTGGAGATGCCCTTTCGCCGCAACAATGGCCAGGTGTTTACCGGCCTGATCTCCGCCGAGCCTTTCGACCTCGACACGACCCCGGCCCTGGTGGTCGTCGTACGAGACATCAGTCAGCTCAAGGAAACCCAGCAACAGCTGCAAACCTCCGAAGAGAAATTCGCCAAGGCCTTCCACGCATCCCCCGACGGCTTGCTGCTGTCCCGGCAGAGCGACGGCCTGCTATTGGAAGTCAACGAAGGTTTCAGCCGCCTTACCGGGTTCAACAGCGCGATGTCTGTGGATCGGTCGGCGCTGGACCTGGGGATCTGGGTCAATCTCAACGAGCGCAAACAGATGCTCGAATTGTTGCACCGCGACGGTTTCGTCCGCGACTTCAGTTGCCACATCCGCCGCAAGGACGGACAGATCCGGCTCTGCGAAGTTTCAAGCCGTCCGCTGCCCATCGGCGATGAAGACTGCATGCTGACCATCGCCCGGGACATTACCGAACGGCACCTGATGCAGGAGAAACTGCAACAGGCCGCCACCGTGTTCGAAAGCACCGCCGAGGGCGTCTTGATCACCGACACCCAACAGCACATCAGCGCGGTCAATCGGGCCTTCACCGAAATCACYGGCTACAGCGAGACCGAAGCACTGGGCCACACCCCTCGCCTGCTCGCCTCGGGCCTGCACGACAGCGCCTTCTATGCGGCGATGTGGCATCAACTGACCGCCGAAGGTCATTGGCAAGGCGAGATTTCCAACCGGCGCAAGAACGGCGAGCTCTACCCGAGCTGGCTGACCATCAGCGCCGTACGTAACCGGGACAAACTCATCACCCACTTTGTCGCGGTGTTCGCGGACATTTCCAGCCTCAAGCATGCGCAAGCCAAACTCGACTACCAGGCGCACCACGATCCGCTGACCGGCCTGCCAAACCGCACATTGTTCGAAAGCCGCCTGCTGACCGCGCTGAACAACCAGCAGGAAAACGGTGGCCAAGGCGCCGTGCTGTTCCTGGACCTGGACCGTTTCAAACACATCAACGACAGCCTCGGTCACCCGGTCGGCGACCTGCTGCTCAAAGGCATTGCCGTGCGCCTCAAGGAGCAATTGCGCGATATCGATACCGTGGCGCGGCTGGGTGGCGACGAATTCATCATCCTGCTCCCCGGCCTGCAACAGGCCAGCGACGCCGACAACATTGCCACCAAGCTGCTCAATTGCTTCAGCGCCCCTTTCCAGGCCGGCGAGCACGAGTTTTTCATCAGCGCCAGCATCGGCACCAGCCTGTATCCCAAGGACGGCTGCGACGTTGCCACGCTGGTCAAGAACGCCGATGCCGCGATGTATCGCTCCAAGGCCAAGGGCCGTAA
Organism: Pseudomonas sp. P1_A1; assembly: GCF_056406935.1. Taxonomy (NCBI): domain Bacteria; kingdom Pseudomonadati; phylum Pseudomonadota; class Gammaproteobacteria; order Pseudomonadales; family Pseudomonadaceae; genus Pseudomonas; species Pseudomonas sp. P1_A1. Next base: position 59,804 of record NZ_JBFTZE010000012.1, read on the forward strand.
CCGGGTTGAAAGCTACACCCGCGACCTCACAGCCCAGGCCAGCGAACGCGTGGCACTGGAGCATGAACTGCGACGCGCCATCGAGCGCAATGAGCTGTTTTTGTACTACCAGCCAAAAATCAGCCTCAGGGATCATCGGCTGGTCGGTGCCGAAGCGCTGATTCGCTGGCATCACCCGACCTTCGGCGATGTGCCCCCCGAGCACTTCATTCCCCTGGCCGAAGAAAACGGCATGATCCTGCAAATCGGTGATTGGGTACTGGAGACCGCCTGCCAGCAGATGTACGAGTGGAATCAGGCCTATGAGTGTCTCGGCCCACTCTCGGTGAACCTGGCGGGCGCTCAATTACGCCAGCCGAACCTGCTCGGCCGAATCGAGCAATTGCTCAAGGACAACCGCCTCAAACCGGATTTTCTGCAACTGGAAATTACCGAAAACTTCATCATGAGCCAGGCCGAAGAAGCGCTGGCGGTGCTGCACCAACTCAAACGCCTGGGCGTGCAGCTGGCGATTGACGACTTCGGCACCGGTTATTCATCCCTCAGCTACCTCAAACGCCTGCCGCTGGACATCCTCAAGATCGACCAATCCTTCGTCCGTGGCCTGCCTGACGACCCGCACGACGCGGCGATTGTCCGCGCAATCATTGCCCTGGGCCGCAGCATGCAATTCACCGTCATCGCCGAAGGCGTCGAAACCCAGGCCCAGCAACAATTCCTCACCACCGAAGGCTGCGAACAGATCCAGGGCTACATCGTCAGCCTGCCACTTCCCCCCGACGAATTCGCTGCGACGTTTCTTCGTATAACCGTATCGGATTTTTCGGATAGCACAGCCGAGAAACCATCGCTATAATCCGCGGCCTACTGAGGGCCTATAGCTCAGTTGGTTAGAGCAGAGGACTCATAATCCTTTGGTCCACGGTTCAAGTCCGTGTGGGCCCACCAACTCCAAAGCCGCGCATTGCGCGGCTTTCGCGTTTCTGGCTGGTCCACCACAGATACAGTCCTAGGGTCCAAGGGTACAATTTAGGTACAGTGCTGGTTCGCCAGCCGCCAAGGCGCTTCAAGGAGGTGCCTTGGCCTACAGGTCATCCTCTGGATTGCGCAACAGCCGCAACTCACCGCGTGCAACCTCATCCGGCACCGCGAAGGAGTACCGTCCCAGCATAGTGCCCAGCTCCAACGCAGCTGACATCTCCCGAGCACGATCATACTGATCGTAAGCCGAATCCAGGTCGAAGCTATTGTTCTCTTGCTTCAGGTCCCACAGCACACTTTCGGACGCCGAATGAGCCGTCGCTGTTGCCGCTGACCGAAAACTGACCTTGCGGGGGTGCGGTAGCTGGCGATGAGACCCGTGCAGACGTCAAATTCCCCGGGGCCTCACATCAAAGACGGTTTGCATCCTAGTCACCGCTTGTAGAAAATCATCGTCTTTTTGCACGAATGGATACGCGCATGAAGTTCGAGAAGACCACGCAGTACAGGTCCGAGGAAGGGATCGTCTTCAATCTGTCTCGAATCACCCTCATGGAAAGCGACCGAGGTCGCCTGCGCGAGCTGCACTTTGGCGAAGCGAAACGCGCCCATTACCAAGTCAACAGCATGGTCGTCGATATGTACGACCGAATGCAGGCTCGAAACCTGCCATGCCTACTGACAGTCTGCATTTCCAATCCCCTGACCCGGCAGCAGACCGATGCTATCAGCACTATGCGCGGCAACGTCGCCAAGGGAATTGCTGCGGCCTCAGGTGGCGTTGCCGGGAGGGTAGGTGCGTTGGGCGGGCCGCTCATTGGCTGGGCTTCAGGTGCAGTCGTGACGACAGGTGTCAACTGGTACCTCAAAGGGGCCCTGCCGAACCTGCATGCAGGTGACGTGCTGGTCAGCATCGAGGGAGAGGTCCATGGCGGGATTGGCCCACAGCGCTCTGTCGTGACGCTGGTCATCAAGGTCTGAGGAACTGCACATGCCCTACATCATGCAAACTGTCGTCCTTCTGGTGCTGGGCGCGATCCTCGTTCAGTTTCTGAAACCATACCCGCTGCGCAAGTGGCTGGGTTTGGCGCTGCTGGCAACGGGCTTGGTCAGCATCTTCAAGGTTGGTGAGCAGCAGGTGCTGGGCTTTGACCTGGAGCTGCTAGCACTGCTGGCCGTGCCGCTGGGCGTGGTGCTTTTCCTGACGCGGCGGCGGTTCACGGAGGGGGACTGAAGCCCTGGCACGATTTCTCGGTGCCGTCTCTGACCCAAAATCATATGGGACAACAGTCGATCAACAGCGCGTTGATCGATGATCTTAGCGTTGGACCTCGCCGGCGGATTGGGGGTTACTTTGAACATAGGCCGCAAAATCAGTACAACCACGGTACAGTACTCAGCTTGAGCAACCCTCTCAAAATTACGCTTAACACCACGTATTACGGGGCCTCCAGCTATGCCAACCTACGTTCACCTACGAACGCTTTCTCTAGGCATATCAGCTCGCCCAGCAACTCATAATCCTTTGGTCCACGGTTCAAGTCCGTGTGGGCCCACCAAACAAGAAAGCCGCGCTAATGCGCGGCTTTTGGCTTTCTGAGATTGACGTTTGGTCTTAGGGTTCAGACCAGACGAGCCACCAAGGCGACGACAACAAAGGTCACCAGGGCCAGCGCGGCGCCGAGCCCGAACGGCAGTAGTATCGCTCGGGTCGCGGTGGGGGCCGGGCTACGCATGTCTTCAGCCAAAGCAGCCACGTCTCGGTGCAACTGTTCAATGCTGGCTTGAGTCGTGGGGGGTGTGGACATACTGCTTCTTCCTGTGTGGATCACGGGCTCCGCCTAATGCGCTTACCCTAGTTGGATACGGTGAGCTGCTCCGTGGCAAAACTCAAGTGCCGCCGATGATTGGCTGCGCTCTGACGGGCTCGGTATTAGAGCTTGGACCACAGCCCGACAGCGGCGACGAAGGCGGTGACCAGACCGGCGCCCACCGCAAACGGATACCAAAAAGCTTCCTGTCTAAGCTTGCTTTCTTCGTCCATAAACTTGCGGGTCTCGGCCATGAATTTCCGGATTTCGACTTGGAGCTTATCGAGTTCCAGATTATCGCGGTCATTCTGTAGCATCAGTCATCCTGTCGGAGCTCGGGTCGCACCATGTGCGCTGCTCCGAGGCGGGTCGTGCGTCATTTTTCCTCTCTGCCGTCCAGGTTATATTTTGCGCGGATGGTGGGTTATCGGATGACGTCCGCTAACGTTGTAGGCAAACTCCGAGAATTGCGTAATGGGCGCATTTGGGCACTTTGCCGCCTTGTTGGGCTTTTCTTCGACGGGATACTCTCCAGACGTCGCTGCCAATGCAGCGATCGGGTGTGGTAACCCGGTGAAACCAGCGCAACAGTGCACTCATTACGAATACAGGCAGTTTTTATGCCTGTGATCTTGATATGGCGGCTGTGCGTGGGACGCCCTCGGGCGTGCCGGTTTCCTTGGTTCCCGGTTTACCACCCTGCGTACAGCTGCCACCTTTTCGTGTGGTAACGAAAAGGGCAGCTCCTCGAACCCAGGAGTAGAACCATGACCAAAACAATTCCGCCCGCAGCTTCCGAACTGAAAACCATCGGCTTCACACCCTTCACCTATTGCTCGGATCAACCCCTGTTCCACGTCAGCGCGGGCGTCCCCATCGTCGACGCATTGACTCAAGCCTCCGACCTGCTATCCCTCGCCAAATCATTTGCCGAGGACGCAGCCTACGCAAAAGACACCGACCGCCACGCCTGGGCCGCGCACTATCTGACGGCGATGAGCAAAGCGGTGATTGATGATGTGGTGAAGGTGCTGACACCGCGACCTGCCCGGACGGCGACGGAGTCCGAAGAATAGCGCCTGCTCATTTCTTGAAACACGCCCCGATTGTTCGGGGCTTCCTGATCGTGGTCGAGCGTTCGGATGCTTAAGCCCAAACACTTAACGTTGGAATGACCTGCACCGGCTGCAACCGCTCAAGCACTTCCCCCGTCAACACAACCTCATACGTATCCGCCGGCCGCCCCCACTGCTCCACAATGACCATGCGCTCCACCAAAAGTCCTGCCAATCCAGTAATCGTCTCGGCCAATTCTTCGACGATTTCTTGAGTGCGCAACCACAAGCGATCATTAATGTCTGTCAGCTCAGCAATGATGCTGTCGGACGACGCTGGATCCGTATCGGGATAGGCGATGTTTCGAAGCAAGTACCGCAATTCTCTTATTTTTGCGTGATCCTGTTCCGCCCCAAACTCTCCTTTCAGGATGGCTGCCGCTTTCGACTTATCGACGCGTTTCTCGGACGAGTGTTTTGCGGGCAATGTCTGCGCCATGGCGCCGGCGACGAGGACCATTATCCGGGCTTCCAAATGCTCCTTCATGGCATCGATGGACGAAATGGACCGCGTCAAGGTAATGGAGGCCCCGCCATGGTGCGTCAGGCCCATGGTCACTTTCAGGGTCACATCACCCGTTTCAAAACCCAGGGCTCGGGCTACGACGTAGTGCCCCATTTCGTGATTGGCAATCTGCAGTGCATAGTCGCGCAGAGCCGCAGGCATGCTCTTCATTTCGATCCCCTCGCTTCACAGCCCCTGGTTGCGCATTCGACTACGAGTGACAATTTGTGTCCATCCAATTAACCCGTTGAGGGCATGGACTGCCTGTAATATGCCTGCCCATTGCTCTGTACCGCTGGAGATACCCCTTTGCCTGACACTCGCCCGCCTGTTCTCGACGAAATCGACCGCCAATTGATCGCCGCCCTGCAGATCAATGCCCGTGAAAGTGTGGCCATGCTCGCCCGGCAGTTGGGGATCGCCCGGACCACCGTTACTTCGCGCCTGGCCCGGTTGGAAAAGGCCAAGGTGATCACCGGTTACGGTGTGCGACTGGGTCAGCGTGTGGTGGATGGCGGATTGCAGGCTTACGTCGGAATTACGGTGCAACCGAGGTCTGGCAAGGAAGTGCTGCGACGACTTAGCGCCATGGCTCAGGTGCAGCAGCTGTGTGCGGTGAGTGGCGAGTTTGATTATGTGGCGTGGTTGCGCACCGATTCGCCGGAGCAGCTGGATCAGTTGCTGGATCAGATCGGCAGTGTGGATGGGGTGGAGAAGACTACGACTTCGATCATCTTGAGCAGCAAGATTGATCGGGGGCAGCCGGTTTGAGGCCTTCGGTGTCTGGTCGCGACTCTTCGCGGGCAAGTCGGATCGCCGCACTGCTCACACCTACAATATGTAGTGACATATCGTCATATTGATAAAACAATTAGCAAAACGACGACACATTGCGTCTTATTAACGTGTTCTACGCTCTCTAGAATGGCTGCCATCTTTTCCTATACTCAGACGCGCATCCTGCGTCGGGTCGCCAGCAAGGTCAGCCATGAACAACAACAATCGCCATCCTGCAGACGGTAAAAAACCAGTCACCATTTTCGGCCCGGACTTTCCTTTCGCCTTTGACGACTGGATCGAACACCCGGCCGGCCTGGGCAGCATTCCGGCCCACAATCACGGCGCCGAAGTGGCGATCGTCGGGGCTGGCATTGCCGGTCTGGTGGCCGCCTATGAGCTGATGAAACTGGGCCTCAAACCGGTCGTCTACGAAGCCTCGAAAATGGGCGGTCGTCTACGCTCCCAGGCGTTCAACGGTGCCGAAGGCATCATCGCCGAGCTCGGCGGCATGCGTTTCCCGGTGTCGTCCACCGCGTTTTATCACTACGTCGACAAGCTCGGCCTCGAGACCAAGCCCTTCCCGAACCCGCTGACACCCGCGTCTGGCAGCACGGTGATCGATCTGGAAGGCAAAACCCATTACGCACAGAAACTGGCGGATCTTCCTGCTCTGTTCCAGGAAGTGGCTGACGCCTGGGCCGATGCCCTGGAAGACGGTTCGCGCTTCGGCGAGATCCAGCAAGCCATCCGCGACCGCGACGTGCCGCGCCTCAAGGAATTGTGGAACACCCTCGTGCCGTTGTGGGACGACCGCACGTTCTACGATTTTGTCGCCACCTCCAAAGCCTTCGCCAAGCTCTCGTTCCATCACCGCGAAGTGTTCGGCCAGGTCGGTTTCGGCACCGGTGGCTGGGACTCGGACTTCCCCAACTCGATGCTGGAAATCTTCCGCGTGGTAATGACCAACTGCGACGATCACCAACACCTGGTGGTCGGCGGCGTGGAACAAGTGCCGCAAGGCATCTGGCGCCATGTGCCGGAGCGTTGCGTGCACTGGCCGGAAGGCACCAGCCTCAGCTCCCTGCACAACGGCGCGCCGCGTACCGGCGTGAAGAAAATTGCCCATGCGGCAGGCGGCCGTTTTGCGGTCACCGACAACTGGGGCGACACCCGCGAATATGCAGCGGTGCTGACCACTTGCCAGAGCTGGCTGCTGACCACCCAGATCGAATGCGACGAGAGCCTGTTCTCGCAAAAAATGTGGATGGCCCTGGACCGTACCCGCTACATGCAGTCGTCGAAAACTTTCGTGATGGTCGACCGCCCGTTCTGGAAGGACAAAGACCCGGAAACCGGCCGCGACCTGATGAGCATGACCCTCACTGATCGCCTGACCCGTGGCACGTACTTGTTCGATAACGGCGACGACAAGCCTGGGGTGATTTGCCTGTCGTACTCGTGGATGAGCGACGCCCTGAAAATGCTTCCACAGCCAGTGGAAAAGCGCGTGAAGCTGGCGCTGGATGCGTTGAAGAAGATCTACCCGAAAGTCGACATCGCCGCACGCATCATCGGCGATCCGATCACCGTGTCGTGGGAAGCCGACCCGCATTTCCTCGGGGCTTTCAAAGGCGCCCTGCCCGGCCACTATCGCTACAACCAGCGCATGTACGCGCACTTCATGCAGGACGACATGCCGCCCGAGCAGCGCGGGATTTTCATCGCCGGCGATGACGTTTCATGGACACCGGCGTGGGTTGAAGGCGCGGTGCAGACCTCGCTCAACGCGGTGTGGGGCATCATGAAACACTTCGGCGGTGAAACTCACCCCGAAAACCCGGGTCCAGGAGATGTGTTCAACGAGATCGGTCCGGTCGCCCTGCCCGAGTAAGAGGAATCCGAAATGCGCGTAGCCCTTTACCAATGCCCACCGCTGCCCCTGGATGTCGCAGGCAACCTGCAACGCCTGCATCAACTGGCGCTGGAGGCCAAGGGCGCGGATTTGCTGGTGCTGCCGGAGATGTTCCTGACCGGCTACAACATCGGCATCGATGCGGTCAGCGTGCTGGCGGAGGTGCACAACGGTGAATCGGCGCAGCAAATCGCGCGCATCGCCAAGGCAGCCGGGATCGCCATTTTGTATGGCTACCCCGAGCGTACCGAGGACGGGCAGATCTACAACGCCGTGCAGTTGATCGACGCCCATGGCGAGCGGCTGTGCAACTACCGCAAGACTCATCTGTTCGGTGACCTCGATCACTCGATGTTCAGCCCCGGGCCGGATGAGTTTCCGTTGGTTGAACTCAACGGCTGGAAGCTCGGCTTCTTGATCTGCTACGACCTGGAGTTCCCGGAGAACGCCCGGCGTCTGGCGTTGGCCGGTGCCGAGCTGATCCTGGTGCCGACGGCGAACATGATTCCCTACGATTTCATCGCCGACGTCACCGTCCGCGCCCGGGCCTTCGAAAACCAGTGTTATGTGGCTTACGCCAACTACTGCGGGAGCGAGGGCGAGATCCAGTATTGCGGTCAGAGCAGCATCGCCGCGCCGGATGGCAGCCGCATCGCCCAGGCCGGCCTTGATGAAGCGCTGATTGTCGGTGAGCTGGATCGCCAGCTGATGATCGATTCCCGCGCCGCCAATCGCTACTTCCTCGATCGCCGTCCCGAGCTTTACGGCGCGCTGAACAAGCGCTGATCCACTGAGGGGGCGTTCTCAATCAGTTTCCCCGGCGCAGTGTGGAAACTCATTGAGAACGCCCCCTAATCCGCTAGCATTAGCGCTTCTCTGTTCTGGAAGTGCTCATGCCTGCGCTGAATCACCCCCACCTTCACACTGAAACCCTGGCCAACGGTCTGCGGGTGACGCTGCGTCATGCTCCTGGTTTGAAGCGCTGCGCCGCGGCGTTGCGGGTCGCTGCCGGCAGTCACGACGTGCCACCGGCCTGGCCGGGGCTGGCGCACTTTCTCGAGCATTTGCTGTTCCTGGGTACAGAGCGCTTTCCCGCCGGGCAAGGGCTGATGGCCTATGTGCAAGGTCATGGCGGGCAGGTGAATGCGCGCACCAGCGAACGGACGACGGACTTCTTTTTCGAACTGCCGCCTCAGGTGTTCAACGGTGGGCTGGAGCGTCTGTCAGACATGCTCGCCCATCCGCGTATGAATCCGGACGATCAGCGGCGGGAACGGGAAGTGCTGCACGCTGAATTTGTCGCCTGGTCGCGGGATGCCACAGCCCAACAGCAATTCGCGCTGTTCGATGGGCTCTCGGCGGCTCACCCGTTGCGGGCGTTTCATGCTGGCAACCGCTACAGCCTGCCGATTCCACAGCCCGAGTTTCAGCAAGCGTTGAAGGACTTCTATCAGCAGTTTTATCAGACCGGGCAGATGACGCTGAGCCTGGCCGGCCCGCAGAGTCTCGAAGAATTGAAAGGGACGGCGCAGGCGTTTGCCGTTGCCATTCCCGCCGGTGAAAAAGTCCCCCAGGCAAAGCCCAGCCTGTTGATGGATTCTTCGGCCAATAGTTATCAACAGGCTGGAGAACGTCGACTGGATCTGCTGTTCACCTTCGAAGCGCTTCCCGATTCATCGCCCGAAGCACTGGCGTTCCTGTGCCACTGGCTGAATGCCGCAAAAACCGGCGGCCTGTTGGCGCAGCTGCAAAACTCTGGGCTGGCGGACAACCTGAAAGCCGCGCCGCTCTACCGCTATGCCGGGCAAGCCTTGCTGCACATCGAATTCACACTACCCGCAAACGCCACGCAATCGGGCAGCGTGATCCGCAAACGACTTCTGGATTGGCTGGGCTTTTTTGCCTCCCGTCAGGATTGGGATCCATTGCGCGAAGAGTACGCAGCCCTGCAGCAGCGCCAACAACAAGTCAGCAGCGCCTTGCAACTGGCCCAATGGGACAGTGAGCAACTTGAACCGGGTTTATCCGGACAGGGCGTTGTCGCCCTCAAGGCAGTCCTGAAACAAATCGGCGCTGTGGATAACTTCACCGGCCAGTGGCAACTGCCGACCCCCAACCCGTTTTTGCGTACCGAGACTCCAGCCCCGAATGCCGGCTTGATTCGCGGCCAGACCAGCGCCCACCGCGGCCTGCGGACTTTTGCCCAGGATCGTTCGCGCAGTCGCCGCGAACGATCGCCGATGCAGTTCAGTCAGGCGTTGCCGGACAACACGGATGAAGGTGCGGTGTATCTGCGCTGGCGCCTGGAGTCCGCGCCTCACAGCCGTCTTCAGACGAATCTGGAAAACAGCCTGGGGCCGTTGCGCGAAGATGCGCGTCAGGCGGGTGTCGACGTTTCCTTCAGTGCATCGGGCAATGAATGGCTGCTGAAACTGACGGGCCTGCAGGAGCCGATGCCAACAGTCCTCGAACATGCGCTGAAAGCGCTGACAAAACCTGATGCGCGTTTCTCACAGGAAGAACCGACGACCATCCCATTGATGCCGATTCGACAGTTGCTCAAGGTGCTGCCCGATCTATGCACTGAGCACACCGCAGCCTCAGATGACTTGCAGCAACTCTGGTCGAGCGCACGTTGGGATGGCCTGGCGACCGGTCTGTCGGCCCAAACGCAAGCAGCGATGGGGCTTGCCTTGAGTCGTGTGCCGGGAACACCAGACAATCAATCGACACCACCTTTGTCGATCGGCTCACTGCATCTCTGGAACGCGGTCGATACCGGCTCCAGCGAACACGCGCTGTTACTCTTTTGTCCGACGGCAACCCATGACATCGCCGACGAAGCCGCCTGGCGTTTGCTCGCACACCTGTGCCAGACACCGTTCTATCAGCGCCTGCGGGTGGAGCTGCAACTCGGTTATGCCGTGTTCAGCGGGCTGCGCCAGATCAACGGTCAGACCGGGATGCTATTCGGCGTGCAATCGCCGAGCGTCGCGCCTCTGGACTTGTTGCAACACATCGAACATTTCCTCGGCGAGCTCGAAAGGATGATCGAAAGCATCGATGAGCTGACCTTCATCGCCCAACGCCAAGCCCTGGCCGATCAATTCGACAGCACCGCCCTGCCCAACGCCCAGGCCGCCGAACTGCTCTGGCAAGGCAAACTGGCCGGCCACTCGTCGGATTACCTGAAACGCTTGCCTCAGTCGATTCTAATGATCGAACGCAAAGCCTTGCTAGCCGCGGCACAGCGACTGAATATGGCCGAAGGTGGCTGGCGCTGTCTGGCCAGCGGGCCTTGCCCGACTACGCGTTGGCAAGTGGCAAAATGATCATTACCGGCGCTGCAATTAGCTTTCTCAAAGATTCGCAGCCAATCACTCTGTAATTTTGAGTAACATAGCCACCTAACTATCTGAACATCTCCGGCTGGAGGTGGACTATATGTGTAGGTCTCAACTGTCCCATCCACCTGAAGGAGCGCTTCTATGTCCTGGTCCAAACCTGCTTACACCGACCTGCGTATCGGCTTCGAAGTCACCATGTACTTCGCAAGCCGCTAAGCTCTGCCGTTTGGTAGAGAATGCAGTGCTACGCCTCGGCTTGCCGGGGCGTTTTTATTTTCAGTTTTCAATGATGGAGCGGCCATGTTTGTCCAGATTCTAGGTTCCGCCGCCGGCGGCGGTTTCCCCCAGTGGAACTGCAACTGCGCGAACTGCGCAGGTTTTCGCGACGGCAGCCTGCGGGCCGAAGCGCGTACCCAGTCGTCCATCGCGATTTCCGATGATGGCGTGAACTGGGTGCTGTGCAATGCTTCGCCGGACATCCGCGCCCAGCTCCAGAGTTTCGCGCCAATGCAGCCGGGACGCGCGCTGCGTGATACCGGCATCAGCGCAATCATCCTGATGGACAGCCAGATCGACCACACCACCGGCCTGCTCAGCCTGCGTGAAGGTTGCCCGCATCAAGTGTGGTGCACCGACATGGTCCATGAAGACCTGAGTACCGGGTTCCCGTTGTTCACCATGCTGACCCACTGGAACGGCGGGCTGACCTGGAACCGTATCGAACTCGATCAGAGCTTCACCGTGCCGGCCTGCCCGAACCTGCGCTTCACCCCGCTGCCCCTGCGCAGTGCCGCCCCACCCTACTCGCCGCACCGCTTTGACCCGCATCCGGGCGACAACATCGGCCTGATCGTCGAAGACCTGAGCACCGGCGGTAAACTGTTCTACGCACCGGGCCTGGGCAAGGTCGATGCACCGCTGCTGAAGATCATGGCCAGCAGCGATTGCCTGCTGGTGGACGGTACGATGTGGAATGACGACGAAATGCAGCGCCGTGGCGTTGGCACGCGCACGGGTCGGGAAATGGGCCATCTGGCGCAGAACGGCCCCGGCGGTATGCTCGAAGTGCTGGAACAACTGCCCAAGCAGCGCAAAGTGCTTATCCACATCAACAACACCAACCCGATTCTCGATGAGGATTCGCCAGAGCGTGCGGAACTGGTTCGGCGCGGGGTTGAAGTCGCGTATGACGGCATGAGTATTGTGCTGTAGTGGATGGCCCCATCGCGGGCAAGCCACGTTCCCACAGGGATAGCGCTATCTCTGTGGGAGCACTTGCCCGCGAAGGCGCCCGACCAGACACCAAAGAATCCACCGGTTGTTCCCGGAGAACCGCAATGACTGACATTCCAATGTCCCCCGCCGAATTTGAAGCGGCCCTGCGCGCCAAGGGCGCCTACTACCACATCTATCACCCGTATCACGTGGCGATGTATGAAGGCCGGGCGACCCGTGAGCAGATCCAGGGCTGGGTCGCCAACCGCTTTTACTATCAGGTGAACATCCCGCTCAAGGACGCCGCCATCCTGGCCAACTGCCCGGACCGCGAAATCCGTCGCGAGTGGATTCAGCGCCTGCTGGACCATGACGGCGCCCCCGGCGAAGACGGCGGTATTGAAGCCTGGTTGCGTCTTGGGCAAGCGGTCGGCCTCGACCCGGATCAGTTGCGCTCTCAGGAGCTGGTGCTGCCCGGCGTGCGTTTCGCCGTGGATGCCTACGTCAACTTCGCCCGCCGGGCCTGTTGGCAGGAAGCCGCCAGCAGTTCGCTGACCGAGCTGTTCGCGCCGCAGATCCACCAATCGCGCCTCGACAGTTGGCCGCAGCATTACCCGTGGATCGACCCGGCCGGTTACGAATATTTCCGTACGCGCCTGGGCCAGGCTCGCCGGGATGTCGAGCACGGTCTGGCGATCACGCTGCAGCATTACACGACGCGGGAAGGCCAGGAGCGCATGCTGGAAATTCTCCAGTTCAAACTGGACATTCTTTGGAGCATGCTCGATGCCATGAGCATGGCCTACGAACTGAACCGCCCGCCCTACCACAGCGTGACCGAGCAGCGGGTCTGGCATAAAGGAATCACCTTATGAGTTTCGATCGCAGCAAAACCCCGACCTGGCGTCCCGGCTACCGTTTCCAGTACGAACCGGCGCAAAAAGGCCATGTGTTGCTCTACCCCGAAGGCATGATCAAACTCAACGATAGCGCCGCGCTGATCGGCGGTTTGATCGATGGCCAGCGAGATGTTGCGGCCATCATCGCCGAGCTCGACAAACAGTTCCCCGGCGTGCCCGAGCTCGGTGACGACATCGAGCAATTCATGGAGGTCGCCCGTGCTCAGCACTGGATCGAACTTGCCTGATTCCGTGTCAGGCAAGTTACCGCCCAAGCCCGAAATCGGCCTGCCCCTTTGGTTGCTGGCCGAGCTGACCTATCGCTGCCCGTTGCAATGCCCGTACTGCTCCAATCCGCTGGATTTCGCCGAGCAAGGCCGGGAGTTGACCACCGAGCAGTGGATCAAAGTCTTTCGCGAAGCCCGGGAAATGGGCGCGGCGCAGTTGGGTTTTTCCGGCGGTGAGCCACTGGTGCGCCAGGACCTCGCCGAGTTGATCGCTGAGGCGCGCAAACTCGGGTTCTACACCAACCTGATCACCTCCGGCATCGGCCTCACCGAGCAGAAAATCAGCGACTTCAAGAAGGCCGGTCTGGACCACATCCAGATCAGCTTCCAGGCCAGCGACGAGCAGGTGAACAATCTGCTGGCCGGCTCGAAAAAGGCCTTCGCGCAAAAACTCGAAATGGCCCGTGCGGTGAAGGCACACGGCTATCCGATGGTGCTGAACTTCGTCACCCATCGGCACAACATCGACAAGATCGACCGGATCATCGAGCTGTGCATTGCCCTTGAGGCAGACTTCGTCGAACTCGCGACGTGCCAGTTCTATGGTTGGGCCCAGCTCAATCGGGTCGGTCTGTTGCCGACCAAGGAACAACTGGTTCGCGCCGAACGCATCACCAACGAATATCGCGTGAAACTGGAAGCCGAAGGGCATCCGTGCAAGCTGATTTTCGTGACGCCGGACTATTACGAAGAACGTCCGAAAGCCTGCATGAACGGCTGGGGCAGTATTTTTCTGACGGTCACGCCGGACGGAACCGCCCTGCCCTGTCATGGCGCCCGACAGATGCCGGTGCAGTTTCCCAACGTGCGCGACCACAGCATGCAGCACATCTGGTACGACTCGTTCGGCTTCAACCGCTTTCGCGGTTACGACTGGATGCCCGAGCCGTGCCGCTCCTGCGACGAAAAAGAAAAGGACTTCGGCGGCTGCCGTTGCCAGGCGTTCATGCTCACGGGTGACGCGAGCAATGCCGACCCGGTGTGCAGCAAGTCGGAACATCACGGCGTGATCCTCAAGGCCCGCGAAGAAGCCGAGCACGCGACCCAGACCATCGAACAACTGGCCTTTCGCAATGAACGAAACTCACGCCTCATCGCCAAAAGTTGAACCCTTGAGCGCCGCCAGGGCGGTCGCGGCCGGCATCGACTTCGCCGAGTTGCAGGTCGGGCCACATGGCCTGTTCTGGAACGAGTACCGCCCCGAAGATGCTGCCTGCCGAGTCTGGCAGTGGCGCGACGGTCAGGCCCATTGCCTGACACCGCCCACCTTCAGTGTGCGCAGCCGGGTGTACGAATATGGCGGCGGCGCGTTTTGTCTGACCGATGACGGGCTGGTGTTCGTCAACGAGGCAGATCAGCAGCTGTATCGGCAATCACTGACCGATGAGACGCCTGAGGTGCTGACTTCAAGTGAATACCGTTACGGCGATCTGCAATTCGCCAACGGGCAGGTGCTGGCGGTTGAAGAGAACCGCGATCGGCATCGCCTGGTGGCGATCGATCTGGCTGACGGCCAACGTCATCTTCTGGCCGAGGGTGCCGATTTCTACGCGGCACCGACCCTGAGCCCCGACGGCCGGCGACTGGCCTGGATCGAGTGGAATCGCCCGGATCAGCCCTGGACCGCGACTCGCCTGATGGTTGCCGAGCGACAGCGCGATCACACCTTTGCGCAGCCACGTTGTGTGGCCGGTGACGGTGCTCAGGAGTCACTGCAACAACCGAGATTCGATGACAGCGGCCGTCTGTATTGTCTGACCGATCGCGGCGGTTTCTGGCAGCCGTGGGTGGAGTCGGCCGACGGTCTGAGCCCACTCACGAATGCTGCCGCCGACCATGGACCGGCGCCCTGGCAACTGGGGGGTTGCACTTGGTTGCCGTTGGGCGAAGACACTTATCTGGCGAGTTGGACCGAGGGCGGTTTTGGTCGACTGGGGCTTTATCATGGCGATGGCTCCTGTGACGATTTCACGGGTAACTACAGCCGCTTCCGCCATCTCGCACAGGATGAACAGTTCATCTACTGCATCGCTGCTTCGCCGGTCAGTTCGTCGGCAGTCATTGCCATCGACCGTGAAACACGCCAGGTCAACGTTCTGGCCGGCGGTATCGCACCGCTGCCCGCCGAACAGATCAGCCGCCCGCAAACCCTGTGCTATCCAAGCGGCTCGGGCGAGGCCCACGGTTTCTTCTACCCGGCGATGACTGGTGACACGAAACCGCCGTTGGTGGTGTTCATTCACGGCGGCCCGACTTCAGCCTGCTACCCGATGTTCGACCCGCGGATCCAGTATTGGGCACAACGCGGCTTCGCCGTGGCCGACCTCAATTACCGAGGCAGCAGTGGTTACGGCCGCGCTTATCGCCAGGCGCTGCATTTGAGTTGGGGCGAGGTAGATGTGGAAGATGCCTGCGCAGTGGTCGGCTACCTCGCCGAACGCGAACTGATCGACGGCGATAAAGCGTTTATCCGTGGCGGCAGCGCCGGCGGGTACACCGCATTGTGCGCATTGGCCTTTCACAAGATCTTTCGTGCGGGCGCCAGCCTGTATGGCGTCAGCGATCCCGTTGCGCTGGGCCGCGTCACCCACAAGTTTGAAGGCGATTATCTGGACTGGTTGATCGGCGACCCGGTAGAGGACGCTGAACGCTACGCCGCGCGCACGCCGTTGCTACACGCGAACAACATCAGCGTTCCGATGATCTTCTTTCAGGGTGAACTGGACGCCGTGGTGGTGCCGCAACAGACCCGCGACATGGTCAAGGCATTACAGGACAACGGCATTCTGGTCGAAGCGCATTACTACGCCGACGAACGTCATGGCTTTCGCAAGGCAGGCAATCAGGCCCATGCGCTGGAGCAGGAATGGTTGTTTTATCGGCGGGTGATGGAGTTGGCGGACTGAAATCGTAGCGCCCCATTCGCGGGCAACCATTGATCCTGCTATCGCTCAAGAACTGAAATGCCTTCGGCAAAACGCAGAGACAAAAAAACGCCCCACGCGAAAAGAATCAAACGTGGGGCGCTGCGTTATACCGCGAGACGGTTCGGAAATTCGTGTAGGACGGGTCTGATCAGACCGCAATACCTTTGCGGCACTGCAGTTGCGCAGTGCGTACGCGGGAGAAGGCGCGGGCCAGGCGCAGGAGCATTTCGTCGATATTGGCCTTGCTGACCGTAAGGGCCGGGGTAAAGCGCAGGCAATCGGGTTGCGGCGCATTGAGCAGCAAGCCTTCGTACAACGCAGCCTTGACTACGGCGTCGGCCGAATCGTCGGACAGATCGAGCCCCCAGAGCAGCCCTTGCCCGCGCAATTCGCCGTGACCATAGCGATGGGCCAGACGACTCAGGCCTTCGCCCAGATGCTGAGCGGTTTCCCGCATATGATCGATAAAGCCCTTGTCCTGCACGCTGTCGAGCACGACAAGCCCGGCGGCACTCATCAACGCATTGCCATGATGAGTGCCGCTCATTTCGCCGATTTCGAAACAACAGGCCTTGCCTCGCGCCAACAATGCCGCCAATGGCACGCCACCACCGAGCCCTTTGCCGAGCACCACGATATCTGCCCGCACGCCGTAGGACTGTTCGGCAAGCAATGTGCCGCAGCGCCCGACGCCGGTTTGCACTTCGTCAAATATCAGCAGAATGCCAAGCTCACGACACAAGCGCTCGACGCCCTTGAGGTAGTGCTCGGTAGCGGGAATCACCCCGGTCTCGCTCTGGATCGGTTCGAGCATGATCGCGACCGTCTGGGCATCCACGGCCGCATGCAAGGCGGGCAGGTCATTGAACGGGACATGGCTGAAGCCCGGCAACTGTGGCTCGAATCGGTTGATCAGATTCGAACTGTCCGACGCAGAAATCGTCCCCAGGCTACGGCCATGACAGCCTTTACTGGCCACAATGATCCGCGAAGCGCCGCCACGATGTTGCTGGCCCCATTTGCGCGCCAGCTTGATCGCCGCTTCACAGGCTTCGCTGCCACTGTTGAGCAGGTACGCCTGGTCACTGCCGGTGCTGGTGCAGAGCCGGTCGGCGAGGTTGAGCATGCCGCGGTTGTGCAGTCCGAAACCCGGATTGATCAGCGACTGAGCCTGTTCCGAAATCGCTTTGACCAGTGCCGAGGGGCTATGTCCGAGGCTATTGGCGCCGCCACCCTGGGAGAAATCCAAGTAAGCGCGGTCATCGCTGTCCCACAACCAGGAGCCTTGGCCACGCACGAAAATCTGTTTCGGTCGTTCGACACTGGGCATCAGGCACTCGCTGGAAAAGTTGTCGCTTCTGGCCGGCAGGGAAGTGTCCATCGCCAGGTCATCAAGGCTCGGTGGCTTGCGTCGCAGGTTGAACAGATTCATCGGATAAAACCTCGTCCGAGGTTTTTTGCCTTGCCTATGTAAACACCATCGCTGTAAACGGTATTCATCGTGCTTTATGGCCCTGTAAACCTTGTGAATGCAGTTAGACTAGGCGTAGGCAAGGCACTGAGCCATTTCGATTTCTCAGCATTTTCGATAAGTATTACTTATGGATTTCAAACAACTGCGTTATTTCGTCGCGGTCTACGAAGAGGGCCACGTCGGTCGGGCCGCCGAGCGGCTTTCTATCTCCCAGCCAGCGTTGTCCCAACAGATCCGCCAACTCGAACAGAACCTTGATGTGAGCCTGTTCGAACGCAGCAGCAAGCGTCTGTTGCCCACCCTGGCGGCGCACACGTTGTACAACCACGCCCTGCCCTTGCTCGATGGCTTGCAACGCGCGCGCGAAGCCTTGGGCAATTTCAAGGGCAAGGCGCTGCGAACCTTGGCCATTGGCGTGCTGCAGACCGTCCACTCCAGCCTGGTGCCGCAAATGCTCGAACGTGTGCGCAAGGCACAGCCGCATCTGGTGGTGCAGATCTATGAACTGACCGGCCTGGAAATCGAGCGGCGGCTACTCAATGGTTCGCTGGACATCGGCATCAGTTACCTGCCGCCCCGTCAGCCGGGTTTGCACGGCGTGCCGTTGTACGAAGATGAGCTGACCCTTGTCATCCCGGCGGACCATCAGTTGCGCGAATTCAAGAAGGTCTCCATGAGCCAGGCCGCCGAGTTGCCCATGTTGCTGTTGGGTGAAGAGTTCCAGGTGCGGCAGATCTGGCAGGCACAATTAGCCAGTCTTGGACGCCGGCCGCAGGTGCAGGCCGAGCTGAACAACATGGCGGGGATTCTCGACAGCCTGCCGCACACGCGGCTGGCGACTGTGCTGCCCGGACGCTCGCAAAAGACCCATGGCGACCAAGAGTTGCTGTGGAAACCACTGAGTGAGCCGCGGGTACCGCTTAAAGTCGGGTTGGTGTGTCGGGATGTGCAGCGGCAACAAGCTTCGCTGGCGTTGTTGCGGACATTGCTGGAAGAGGTGATGGATGAGCATTTGCGTAGCCCGACGGCCCTGGATGGGTTGAGCTGAACTTTTCTTCAGGCAAAAGAAAACCCCGCCGAAGCGGGGCTTTGCAGACTGTTTCCCTGACATCCATTTCACTCCGCCGTCCTGGCAGAATCCTACGTGTCCGTGTTGTTGCTTTGCGCTTCCTGCGCGACGTCCATGTGAAGTAGATTAGCTCTGGATCCAATTTGCGCATATGGGAAAACAGCAGCACGTCATGTAAGAGAATGCTTACATGACGTTACAGGGTCAGAATTGTCCTGCGTCCAACAGGAACAGCGACTCACTTCCCGCCTTTACCGACGCGCTCAACGAGTGAATACGCGGCAGCAGACGGGCGAAATAGAACCGCGCCGTACCCAGTTTGCTCGCGTAGAAATCGTCCTGCGCTTCTTTGCCGAAGGCTGCCTTGGCCATCAGTGCCCACATGTAGGCATAGGCTGTGTAACCGAATGCTTGTAGATACTCGACCGAAGCAGCGCCGATTTCGTTCGGGTTGTTTTTCGCCCGGTCCAGCAGCCATGCAGTCAGATCGTCGAGGGTGCCCACTGCGTCGTTCAGCGGTTTGGTGAACTCCGCCAAATCAGCACTGGCCGTCGCGGTGAAATGACGAATCTCGTCGGCGAACAGTTTGTAGAACGCCCCGCCGCTGCCGACAATCTTGCGTCCTACAAGGTCCAGCGCCTGAATACCATTGGTGCCTTCGTAGATCTGCGTGATACGCACGTCACGAACCAGTTGCTCCTGGCCCCACTCACGGATGTAGCCGTGACCGCCAAAAATCTGTTGGCCGTGAACCGTGGTTTCCAGCCCCAGGTCAGTCAGGAATGCCTTGGCCACAGGCGTCAACAGTGCGACCAGGTCTTCCGCGCGCTTGCGGGTGCTGGCGTCTTCGCTGAACTTGGCGGTGTCCAGTTGCATCGCCACGTAAGTGGAAAATGCACGACCGCCTTCGTTCGAGGCTTTCATGGTCAGCAGCATGCGACGCACGTCCGGGTGGACGATGATCGGGTCAGCCACTTTGTCCTTGTTTTGTGCGCCGGTCGGAGAACGGCTTTGCAGACGGTCGCGGGCGTATTCGATGGCGTTCTGGTAGGAACGTTCACCCGAGGCCAGGCCCTGGATGCCGACACCCAGACGCTCGTAGTTCATCATGGTGAACATCGCCGCCAGGCCTTTGTTCGGCTCGCCGACCAGGTAACCCACGGCTTCGTCGAAGTTCATCACGCAGGTTGCGGATGCCTGGATGCCCATTTTGTGTTCGATCGAACCGCAGTTCGCCGGGTTGCGCGCACCGAGGCTGCCATCGGCGTTGACCATGAACTTCGGCACCAGGAACAGCGAAATACCTTTCGGCCCTGCTGGCGCGTCCGGCAGTTTGGCCAGTACCAAGTGGATGATGTTCTCGGTCAGGTCGTGTTCGCCGCCGGTGATGAAGATCTTGGTGCCGCTGACCTTGTAGGAACCGTCAGCCTGAGGTTCGGCCTTGGTGCGGATAATCCCCAGATCAGTACCGGCGTGCGGTTCTGTCAGGCACATGGAACCGGCCCAGACCCCGGCGTACATGTTCGGCAGGTACGCGGCTTTCAGCTCTTCGCTGGCGTGGGCGTTGATCGACAGGCAGGCGCCGGCGGTCAGCATCGGGTACAGACCGAACGACAGGCTGGCGGAGTTGACCATTTCTTCGACCTGCGCCGAAACCGCCTTGGGCATGCCCATGCCGCCGTAGGTCGGATCGCCACCGACACCGACCCAACCGCCTTCAGCGTAGGTCTGATACGCCTGTGGGAAACCGGCCGGGGTGGTGACGGCACCGTCGGCCCAGTGGCAACCTTCTTCGTCAGCGGCACGACTCAGGGGCGCGATGCTTTTGCTGGTGACCTTGCCGGCTTCTTCCAGAATGGCTTCGACGGTTTCAGCATCGACGGTCTCGGCGAGCGCTGGCAGTTCGGCCCAGAGTTTGGCGACCTCGAAAACTTCATTGAGGACGAAGCGCATATCGCGCAGGGGCGCTTTGTAGTCAGCCATGGCAAACCTCGCAAGATCTAAACAGGTGGTTCGTAGGAATAGTGATTTCGTTGTGTCCGAGTGTACCTCAACAACTTTTACGACACATAGGGTCAGCCCATGACCGATTTGTTATTTTTAGTCACTGAGCTGTTCTTCATAAAGAAGCCCGCAGCAAGGCGGGCTTCTTTATGGCTGATTTGAATGATTAAAGTGCAAACAACTCCGCCGGCAACTTCATCAAACAGTCGCTACCCGCCTCGATGGCTGCCCGATGAGCAGCCGTACGCGGCAGTAAACGCTTGAAGTAAAACTCGTTGGTCGCCAGTTTGCCCTGGCAGTAATCGGCATCCCCAGTGCCTGCATCCAACTGCGCCTGAGCCACCAGCGCCATGCGTAGCCACAGGTAGCCGAGGATGATGTAGCCGCAGTACATCAGGTAATCCACCGAGGCGGCGCCGACCTCATCCGGATTTTTCATCGCAGCCATGCCGATCCTGGTAGTCAATTCACCCCACTGCTGATTCAGATCGTTGAGTTGCGCCACATAGCCGCCGAGTTGCGGGTGCTCAGCGTTTGCCGCACAGAACTTGTGGACGATCCTGGTGAAGCCGCGCAGCAGTTTTCCCTGACTGCCAAGGACTTTGCGCCCAAGCAGATCCAGCGCCTGAATGCCGTTGGTGCCTTCGTAGATCGGCGCGATCCGGCAGTCGCGAACCAACTGCTCCATGCCCCACTCACGAATGAAACCGTGGCCACCAAACACCTGCATGCCGAGGTTGGTCACCTCCAGCCCGGTGTCGGTCATGAAGGCTTTGCAGATCGGTGTGAGGAACGCCAGCAAGTCCTCGGCGTCCTGACGCGCCGTTTCATCCGGGCTCATATGCGCAGCGTCCAGCAACTGTGCGGTGAAGTAAGTCAGCGCCCGGTTGCCTTCGTTGAAGGCCTTCATGGTCAACAACATCCTGCGCACATCGGGATGCACGATGATCGGGTCGGCGGGTTTCTCCGGGGCTTTCGGGCCGGTCAGCGAGCGCATTTGCAGACGGTCGTTGGCGTATTTGACCGCACCCTGGAAGCTCGCCTCCCCCAGACACAAACCTTGCATGCCGGTGCCGAGCCGCGCGTGGTTCATCATGGTGAACATGCAGTTCAGGCCCTTGTTCGGCTCACCGATCAAGAAGCCCTTGGCATCGTCGAAATTCAGCACGCAGGTGGCCGAGGCCTTGATGCCCATTTTGTGTTCGATCGAGCCGCAGGAAACGCCGTTGCGCTCGCCTGCCTCGCCCTCGGTATTGGGTAGGAATTTGGGAACGATAAACAGCGAAATGCCTTTGGTCCCCACTGGTGCGTCCGGCAGTTTGGCCAGCACCAGGTGAATGATGTTTTCACTCATGTCGTGTTCGCCGGCGGAGATGAATATCTTGCTGCCGGAGATCGCGTAACTGCCGTCGGCCTGTGGTACCGCGCGGGTCTTGATGATGCCCAGATCGGTGCCGCAATGGGCTTCGGTCAGGCACATGGTGCCGGTCCATTGGCCTGCGGTGAGCTTGCTCAGATAGGTGTTTTTCTGTTCTTCAGTGCCATGGGCATGGATGGCTGACATCGCACCGTGGGTCAGGCCGGGGTACATGCCCCAGGACGTATTGCTGGAACCGACCATTTCGCTGATGACCAACCCCAAGGAGCTTGGCAAGCCCTGGCCACCGTAAGCCGGGTCCGCCGCCAGACCATGCCAGCCGCCTTCCACGTATTGTGCGAATGCTTGCTTGAAGCCTGTAGGCGTTGTGACTACACCATTGTCGAAATGGCAACCTTCTTCGTCGCCGCTGCGGTTCAGCGGTGCGAGAACGTTCTCACAGAATTTCGCGCCTTCTTCGAGGATCGCATTGACCATGTCCGGGCTGGCATCGGAGGCCCCCAGCGCGGCGTAGTTGCTGTGAAAATCAAACACGTGATCGATCAGAAAGCGCATGTCGCGCAGGGGAGCTTTGTACTCGGGCATGTTCATTTCTCCGGCAGCAGATGGCTCAAACCTACTGCCGTGCATCACACCTCACAATCACAGTCCAGACGCTGAATGCGCCATCATCACTCAACCCGCAGCGGCGTCCATGCGCACTGCGCCACGGCGGTTCTGACCGAAGGCCATCACACAGTTTCGCCCCGCGCCCTTGGCGCTGTAGAGCGCCTGGTCGGCGGATTTGAGCACTTCTTCGGGGGTGCGTTGTTCCAGGCGTTCGGCGACGCCGATGCTGACGGTGACCGAAACACTCGAGGCGCCCGAACCCGCGCGACGCTGGCGCCCCTGCTGGTCATCCTGGGGACGGCTGTCCTGATTGCGCAACTGGATGTTGTAAGTGGCAATGGATTCGCGGATGACCTCCAGATGCGGCATGCACTCTTCGAGGGTCTTGCCTGCGAACACCAAGGCAAATTCCTCACCGCCGTAGCGATATGCCCTACCGCCACCACTGATTTTCGACAGCTTGCTGGCGACCAGTCGCAACACTTGGTCGCCGACATCGTGGCCGTGGGTGTCGTTGAATTTCTTGAAGTGATCGACGTCGCTCATCGCCAGCACGTAATTGCGCCCCAGCCGTTGCATGCGCTCGTTCAGGGCGCGGCGCCCCGGCAGGCCGGTGAGTTCGTCGCGGAAAGCCATCTGATAGGCCTCATGGGCAACCGCGGCGGCAATCATCAACATCACCTGGCTGCACATGATGTTGAGGGTGAAGGGCAGGATGAAGGTTTTCGGCAACATCCAGAACAATCCCAACAGCCCCACCAATTGCGCAGCGTGCAAGGGTCTTGGGTTGCGCCAGTATTGCCAGGTCAATAACAGGAACGAGGCGAGGAACACGGGATAAGACAATTGGATCAGGCTCATCCACGCACCATGCAACGCCGGCCAGCGGATCTCCGACAGCCACATCAGCAGCGCCTGTGGGTAACTTTGCTCCAGCCCCAGCGCCACACTGCCGAACGCCAGTAACACAGCGAAGCGCGCCACCATGTCCTGGAACAGGTGAGTACGCTCTTGCCAGGCGGCGAACAAGCCAAACAGCAATGGCAACAACAGACAGCACAGATGGAACACCACCGCGGCGTCTTCACGAACCTTGCCGTTATCGCGGTAATAGTCAGTCTGGGTGTCGAGCAGAAAATAGGCGATGTACACCGTGACCATCAGAAACAGTTCACGCTGACGTCGATAAACCGCGCAATACGCACCGCCGAGCAACAGCACCAGAGTGGGCAGCACGTTGAACAGCGAAGTGAAGAAGACGTTGAGATCCTTGACGTAGGCAGCCGCAAGCCCCGCGAGCAACAACAGCAGCGATGGCAAAAAATGGCTGAAACGTACAGCGGAAGAACGCGGCAAGGGTAAAGCTCCGACCCGGCAAACAAAGATGGCATTGTGCCTGCATTTGGCGCAGCTAAGCACGTGCGATGTGACACGCGTCACATCGCAGCCTCTTTAACGGCAGCAAAGTCGTTCTTCTTAGCGTTTTAGTCAGGAATATTTACCGACGTGATCGTTTGCGTCGGGCATAAAAAAGCCGCTGCTTCCGAGGAAGCAGCGGCTTTGTGAAGAGACTGCGTAGGGTTTAGTAACCCAGTGCGAAGTCTTCTTCTTTCATGTCCATCAGGTTGTTGGCGCCCGACAGCATGGTTGCAACGTGAGTGCGGGTACGCGGCAGGATGCGCTGGAAGTAGAAGCGCGCAGTCTGCAGCTTGGCGGTGTAGAACGCCTCTTCGGTGGTACCGGCAGCCAGTTTCTCGGCCGCCAGACGCGCCATGTCAGCCCAGAAGTAGGCCAGGCAGGCGTAACCGGAGTACATCAGGTAGTCCACCGACGCCGCGCCGACTTCTTCGCGATCTTTCATGGCCGCCATTCCGACCTTCATGGTCAGCTCGCCCCACTCTTTGTTCAGCGCAGCCAATGGCTCGACGAACTCTTTGACCGCGTCATTGCCTTCGTTGCTCTGGCAGAACTTGTGGACGATCTTGGTGAAGCCCTTGAGCGCTTCGCCTTGAGTCATCAGCACTTTACGGCCCAGCAGGTCGAGTGCCTGGATGCCGGTGGTGCCTTCGTACAGCATCGAAATACGGCTGTCGCGAACGTTCTGCTCCATGCCCCACTCGGCGATGAAACCGTGGCCACCGTAGATCTGCACACCGTGGTTAGCGGATTCGAAACCGACTTCAGTCATGAAGGCTTTGGCGATCGGCGTCATGAAGGCCAGCAATGCGTCGGCTTTCTTCTTCTCTTCTTCATCGACGCCGTATTTGACGATGTCGACCTGCTTGGCGGTGAAGTAAACCATCGCACGGTTGCCTTCGGCGAACGCCTTCATGGTCAACAGCATGCGACGTACATCAGGGTGAACGATGATCGGGTCAGCGGCTTTGTCCGGCGCTTTCGGGCCAGTCAGGGAGCGCATTTGCAGACGATCGCGAGCGTATTTCAGGCCGCCCTGGAAGCCGATCTCGGCGTGTGCCAGACCTTGCAGCGCGGTACCCAGACGTGCGGTGTTCATGAAGGTGAACATGCAGTTCAGGCCTTTATTCGCCGGGCCGATCAGGTAACCGGTGGCCGCGTCGAAGTTCATCACGCAAGTGGCGTTGCCGTGGATGCCCATCTTGTGTTCCAGCGAACCGCAGCTCACAGCGTTGCGCGCACCGATCGAGCCGTCTGCGTTCGGCAGGAATTTCGGCACGATGAACAGGGAAATGCCTTTCGTGCCGGCAGGTGCGTCCGGCAGACGTGCCAGAACGATGTGGACGATGTTGTCGGCCATGTCGTGTTCGCCGGCCGAGATGAAGATCTTGGTGCCGGACACTTTGTAGGAGCCGTCGGCCTGAGGTTCGGCCTTGGTGCGCAACATGCCCAAGTCAGTGCCGCAGTGCGGTTCGGTCAGGCACATGGTGCCGGTCCATTCGCCGGAAACCAGTTTGGTCAGGTAAGCCTCTTGCTGCTCAGGCGTGCCGTGCTCGGAAATAGTGTTCATCGCGCCATGGGACAGGCCTGGGTACATGCCCCACGACCAGTTGGCTTCACCCACCATTTCGCTGACAGCCAGGCCCAGAGACTCCGGCAGGCCCTGGCCGCCGTGCTCTACGTCGTGGGCCAGGCTTGGCCAGCCGCCTTCGACGAATTGTTTGTAGGCTTCTTTGAAACCGGTCGGGGTTTTAACGCCGGACTCGCTCCAGGTACAGCCTTCGGTGTCACCCACGCGGTTCAGCGGAGCCAGCACCTGCTCACAAAACTTGGCGCCTTCTTCGAGAATGGCATCAACCATGTCCGGAGTTGCGTCCTGGCAAGCCGGAAGGCTCTGATAGTGCGCTTCGTAGCCGAGCAGTTCGTCACGAACGAAGCGAATATCACGCAAGGGGGCCTTGTAGTCAGGCATAGCGATAAACCTCTGCTGATGTAACCGGGAATGAACGACCGTGGTGTTTTGTTGTGACGGTCAAACAGTTGTTTGAAACATACGTTTACGCCCAAATCTTGTCAAGCGCCGATCTTTGGCCGTTCGTCTTCGATCTATGAAAATCTTGGGCGCGCAGTTGCGCAACGTCGTTGATTGAGCAACACGTCATGTAGGAGAGATTAGTTGAGGGAGAAGGACTTACGCAGAAAAACGCCGCGGACAGGCGCGGCGCTGGGGCAGTGAATTCAGTGAGGAATCAGGCGAAGGTATCGATCAACGTACCGAGCATTTCATCGGAGGCCTTGGCGACTTTGACGCCAAGCTCCACCTGGAACTTGCCTTGAGACATCTCGACCACATTGCTGGCCAGATCCGATTGCTGGCTGCGGTCTACCGAGCGCAGACGATCGACCTGAACCTCGGAAGACTGACTGGTGACCGAACGCTCGATGGTGGTGTTGGCGATCTGCCCCGAAGCCTGATCGACACGGTTCTGCCCTGTCTGAATAGTGCTCAGACCGGCGTAAAAAGCGGTGTTTCCTGAGATTTCCATGGGAGAACTCGTCCTACAAAGGATCAACAGCGGCCATTGAACCAGACACGCCGCCAAAAGGCCCGACAAAAACACTAATGGCACAGTGCCTTATCATAGGTAAAACCCACGCCAGAAACCTCAGTCCAGCAGATCCAGCTGTAGATGCTCGGCCACCGCTTCGGCTGTCACCGACTTGAGTTTCGGCACCCGCCCCAGGCACGGCGCGGGAATCCGCTCGGCCAGCGTCGCCAGGTTCTCTTCAAGACGCGAGGTCTTCGGATCGATGATGTTCGCCACCCACCCCGCCAACTGCAAACCATCCCGAGCAATCGCCTCAGCCGTCAGCAGCGCATGGTTGATGCAGCCCAGGCGCACGCCGACCACCAGGATCACCGGCAGATCCAGCGCCATGGCCAGGTCTGACAGATTATCCTGATCCGCCAACGGCACTCGCCAGCCGCCAGCGCCTTCGATCAAGGTGAAGTCCGCCTGCAGATCGAGAACCTGCCGCATTGGTGCCAGCAACGATTGCACGGTCAGCGCCACGCCCGCCTCCCGCGCCGCCAGATGCGGTGCGATCGCTGGCTCGAACGCGACCGGATTGACCTGATCATAGGTCAACGGTATCGAGCATTCGGCCAGCAGAGCCAGTGCGTCGGCGTTGCGTAATCCCTGGGGCGTCAGCTCACACCCGGAGGCTACCGGCTTGCCCGCCGCCGTGCTCAAGCCCGCCAGTCGCGCGGCATGCAGCAAACCTGCGGCGACGGTGGTCTTGCCGACATCGGTGTCAGTACCGGTAATGAAATAGGCTGCGCTCATAAGGGTTTCTCCAGCACGGCGTAAACCACTTGATAAGTCGCCGGCAGTCCCTGTGCCTGACGAAACTGCTCGTAAGCCTCGATCAAGCCGAGGATTCGCGCCCTGCCGGTCAAACCACCCGGCCGACCGGGGTTCAGGTTATGCGCCCCCAGTGCCTTGAGCTCATGGGTCAAGCTGCGGACATCGGGGTAATGCAACACATGTGGATGTGTTTCAAGACTGATGACCTTCAAGCCACTGTCCGCGCAAAGCTGCTGGTAAACACCGAACTCGCGGAAGCGGTTGACGTGCACCATGCCATCCACCTGACGCCAGCTGTCGCGCAATTCATACAGCGTGCCTACACACAGACTAGCAAACGCAAAAATACCGCCTGGTTTCAGCACTCGATTCGCTTCACTGAGCACCGAGGCGAAATCCGCGCACCATTGCACCGCCAGGCTGGAGAAGACCAGGTCGCAGGTCGAATCCTGCAACGGCAAGCGTTCGGCATCACCGGCGATGAAATGGTTGGCGCCGCCCAAGGGACGGGCGTGATTGAGCATCCCCTCTGCGATATCAAGGGCCAGCCCGTTGCCGGCAGGAAAACGCTCACCGAGCGCACGGCTGAAATACCCGGTGCCACAACCCATGTCCAGCCATCGACCCGGGACAAAATCCTCCGGCAAGCGACGCAACAACTCATTGCCAACGTCGCGCTGCAATTCGGCCACGCTGTCGTAGCTCGCCGCCGCTCGGGAAAAGGACGCCGCTACCTGGCGTTTATCGGGCAAGCCGCCGGGCAGGTTGGGAACGGACAAATCAGTCATCACCGGACTCATGCAAAAAGGCCTGAATCGCCCCCGCCACACCGTGGGGGTCTTCCAGAAGAAACGCGTGGCTGGCCTGTTCAATCAGACCGATTTCGACATCCGGCAGCAGCGCCAGCAAATCCCCCGCCGCTTCGGCCGGGACCAATCCGTCGAGACCACCGAACAAGTGCAATTGCGGACCGCGAAACGCCTGCAACGCTTGCCGGGTATCCAGCTGTGCAAGCAACTCCAGGCCGCTCATCAGCACCGATGGAGACGAAAGCGGTGCGCCAGCGAGCAACAGCCGCGATAGCCCGCGCGGGTCTGCGGCCCCTTGGGTGCACAGCAGCGAGAAACGTTTCAACGTCATGCCTGGGTCGGCTTTGCAACCGGCCAGAAACGCGTCGAAGGTCTCGCCGGGCATCGCGCTCGACCACTGCTCATGGGCGACAAAAGAAGGGTTACTCGCCAGGGTCACCAAACCGCAGCAACGGTCACCACGCTTCGCCGCCAATTCGGACGCCAACATGCCGCCCAATGACCAGCCACCGAGCCAGGCATCCTGGGGCAGCGTCGAATCCAGTTCATCGAGCCATTCTTCAAGGTCGCTCGATTCCAGTTCCGGCAGTGGTTCGATTTCGACGCGCAGATGCTCATCCAGGCCTTGCAAGGCAGCCGCCAAGGGTTCCAGCGGCGAAATCCCGAGACCCCAGCCGGGCAGCAGAATCAGACGATCACGCATGGCTTGGCTCCGGTCCCAGTTGTTGAAAGCAATCGGCCAGTCCATTTAACAATAGCTGTACCTGCGCCTCGCTGTGGGCGGCGGTCAAGGTCACACGCAAGCGTGCGCTACCGGCGGGCACGGTCGGTGGACGGATGGCGGTCACCATCAAGCCACGCTCACGCAGCATCTGCGACAGCCGGACCGCGCGCCCGGCATCGCCAATCATGATCGGCTGGATCGGCGTGGAACTGTCCATCAACTCCAGGCCAATCTGCTCGGCGCCTTGGCGGAACTGGCGAATCAGCGCCTGCAAATGCTCACGTCGCCAGTGTTCGCTGCGCAACAACTCCAGGCTTTTCAGCGTCGCGCAGGCCAGTGCCGGCGGCTGGCTGGTGGTGTAGATGTAGGGGCGAGCGAACTGGATCAGGCTCTCGATCAACTCTTCACTGCCAGCCACAAAAGCACCGGCCGTACCGAACGCCTTGCCGAGGGTGCCAACCAACACCGGCACGTCCTCCTGACTCAGGCCGAAATGCTCGACGACCCCACCGCCATTGGCGCCCAGCGGACCAAAACCGTGCGCGTCATCGACCATCAACCAGGCACCTTTGGCCTTGGCTTCCCGCGCCAGCGCCGGCAGATCGGCGATGTCGCCGTCCATGCTGAACACGCCGTCGGTGACCACCAGCGTATTGCCGGTGGCCTTCTCAAGGCGTTTGGCCAGACTGACCGCGTCGTTATGCAGATAGCGATTGAAACGCGCACCGGACAGCAAACCGGCATCCAGCAACGACGCGTGATTGAGCCGGTCTTCCAGCACCGTATCGCCCTGCCCGACCAATGCGGTGACCGCGCCGAGGTTGGCCATGTAGCCGGTGGTGAACAGCAGTACGCGCGGGCGTCCGGTGAATTCGGCAAGGGCTTCTTCCAGCGCGTGATGCGGGCCGCTGTGGCCAATCACCAGATGCGAAGCGCCACCGCCCACGCCCCAACGCGACGCGCCGGCGCGCCAGGCTTCGATCACTTGGGGGTGATTGGCCAGGCCCAGGTAATCGTTATTACAGAACGCCAGCAACGGCTGACCATCGACCACCACTTCCGGGCCTTGAGGGCTTTCGAGCAGCGGGCGCTGGCGATAAAGATTTTCGGCACGACGGGCAGCAAGCCGGCTCCTACAGGGTTTCGCGTGAATTAGACAGCAGCGTTATAGAACTGCTCGCTGCTCTTCTGCTCCACCAGTGCCTGTTCGATGGCGGCCTGATGCACTTCGTCGGCGTGCTCTTCGCGGGCTTCCGGCAGGATGCCCAGACGCGAGAACAGTTGCATGTCCTTGTCCGCCTGCGGGTTGGCGGTGGTCAGCAGTTTTTCGCCGTAGAAAATCGAGTTGGCGCCGGCAAAGAACGCCAGGGCCTGCATCTGCTCGTTCATCGCTTCGCGACCGGCGGACAGGCGTACGTGGGATTTCGGCATCAGGATGCGTGCAACGGCGAGCATGCGGATGAAGTCGAACGGATCGACGTCGTCGGCATTTTCCAGCGGCGTGCCGGCGACTTTCACCAACATGTTGATCGGCACCGACTCTGGATGCTCTGGCAGGTTGGCCAGCTGGATCAGCAGGTTGGCGCGGTCGTCGAGGGACTCGCCCATGCCGAGAATGCCGCCGGAGCAGATCTTCATCCCCGAATCACGCACGTAGGCCAGGGTTTGCAGGCGCTCGCTGTAAGTGCGGGTGGTGATGATGCTGCCGTAGAACTCCGGCGAGGTGTCGAGGTTGTGGTTGTAGTAGTCCAGGCCGGCTTCGGCCAGGGCGACGGTCTGGTCTTGATCGAGACGGCCGAGGGTCATGCAGGTTTCCAGGCCCATGGCTTTCACGCCTTTGACCATCTCCAGCACGTAAGGCATGTCTTTGGCCGACGGGTGTTTCCACGCCGCGCCCATGCAGAAACGGGTCGAACCGATGGCCTTGGCGCGAGCAGCCTCTTCGAGGACCTTCTGCACTTCCATCAGTTTTTCTTTTTCCAGGCCAGTGTTGTAGTGACCCGACTGCGGACAATATTTGCAATCTTCAGGGCACGCGCCGGTCTTGATCGACAGCAGGGTGGAAACCTGGACGCGATTGGCGTCGAAATGCGCGCGGTGCACCGTCTGCGCCTGGAACAACAGGTCATTGAATGGCTGAACGAAGAGTGCTTTGACTTCAGCCAAAGACCAGTCGTGACGCAGGGTGGCAGTGGTGCTGGCGCTCATGGGCGATTCCTTGGTTATGCTTGGCAAGCGACTGGGGAATGGAATACCCACAGACGCGACACGGATGTTCGGCATATTTAAGGAAGACTCATGCACTGTCAACCACGATACGAAGG
Source organism: Pseudomonas sp. P1_A1 (assembly GCF_056406935.1). Lineage (NCBI taxonomy): Bacteria > Pseudomonadati > Pseudomonadota > Gammaproteobacteria > Pseudomonadales > Pseudomonadaceae > Pseudomonas > Pseudomonas sp. P1_A1. The sequence continues at coordinate 90,758 of NZ_JBFTZE010000012.1, forward strand.
ACCGGTTTACATCTGGTTAAAAAACAAACAATCCTGTTTGCTCTGCTCAGAGGTCGCGGACGACACCATACCGATCTGCATGGCCTGCGAAACCGAGCTGCCCTGGTTGGGCGATCACTGCCAGACCTGCGCCCTGCCCTTACCTGCCACGGGCCTGACGTGCGGCCAATGCCTGAAACAACCGCCAGCTTTCGAGCGAGTCGCCGCGCCCTGGACTTACAGCTTTCCCGTCGACAGTTTGATCACCCGCTTCAAGCACAGCGCAACATGGCCGTTTGGCCGCCTGCTCGCCGAACTTCTTGCTCAGTTCCTGCAACATCGCTTCGATGAAGATCTGGATCGGCCCGACACGCTGATACCGGTACCGCTGGCCCCCAAGCGGCTGCGCCAGCGGGGTTTCAACCAGGCGGCGATGCTCGCCCGCTGGCTCAGCGCCGGCCTCGACATTCCTTGCGATGAAACGCTGTTGGTGAGGACTCAGGACACCAGCGCGCAACAAGACCTTAATGCCGACGCACGTAAAAAGAACCTGCGCCACGCCTTTGCCCTGGCGCCCGAGGCTTCGGTCAAAGGTCGCCACTTCGCACTGGTGGACGATGTGCTGACCACCGGCGCCACCGCACAGGCCCTGGCCCGGCTGTTGATGGCGGCGGGTGCGACGCGGGTCGACGTCTACTGCCTGGCCCGTACCCCCAAACCTGGCGATGGGGCCTGACTTGACTCCCGCACGCCAAGCCGCCAACGTCCCATCCATCGCCACAGCCCAAAGCGCCTTGCCATGTCCTTGCCTACGTTGTTGTCCCAGCACATTGTCCGTCGTCCGCAACGCATTGCGTTGCTGCAACACGTCGCCGAACAGGGCTCGATCACCCGCGCCGCAAAAAGCGCGGGTTTGAGTTACAAGGCTGCGTGGGACGCCATCGACGAGCTGAACAACCTCGCGCAGAAACCACTGGTGGAGCGCAGCGTTGGTGGCAAGGGCGGTGGTGGCGCCAAATTGTCCAGCGAAGGCGAGCGCGTGTTGCGCCTGTATCAAAAGCTGCAAGCGTTGCAAGCTCAGGTTCTGGAAGCCGCTGAAGAGGCCAGCGACCTGGACTTGCTCGGTCGGCTGATGCTCAGAACCAGCGCGCGCAATCAATTGCACGGCAAGGTCGTGGCGATCGATGCACAGGGGCGCAACGACCGGATCCGCCTTGAACTGGCCGAAGGCTTGCTCATCGACGCGCAGATCACTCACGACAGCACCCTGCGCCTGGAGCTGGAAACGGGTACCGAAGTGGTCGCACTGATCAAGGCCGGCTGGCTGGAACTGCTTGGCATCGATCAAGCTGCAACACATGGCAACAATTGCCTGAAGGGCACGATCGAAGAAATCCTCGACGCCGAAGACAGCCCCAGCGAAGTGCGCATCGGCCTGCCCAATGGCCAGACACTTTGCGCCCTGGCCGAGCCACTGCACCTGAAAACCCTCGGGCTTGCCGCCGGTAAACCGGTGCAGGCGCAGTTCGCGCCATCGAACATCCTGCTGGGTACACCGCTCTAGCCTGTAGGCGCTGCAACAAAAGCTTCATCAACCGCCCTTAAGGTGGCTGCAAAAACCCGCAGGGAGCCTGATGTGAGCCTATTAGAAGACAACCAACCCACCGACCTCGAAAAAATGGTCGGCCTCAGCCGTCGTGGCTTCATCAGCGCCGGCGCCCTCTGCGGTGCGRCGATGTTTCTCGGTGGCAACCTGCTGAGTCGCAGCGTGCTGGCCGCCAGCGTCAGCGCCGGCTCCAGCAAACTGTTGGGTTTCGACAGCATCGCCGCCGCCACCACCGACACCATCACCCTGCCGCCGGGCTACAAATCCTCGGTGCTGATCAGCTGGGGCCAGCCACTGCAAAAGAATGGCCCGGCATTCGACCCTAGCGGTAACGGCACGGCCCAGGCTCAGGAAGTCCAGTTCGGCGACAACAACGACGGCATGAGCCTGTTCGAATTCCCCGGTGACAAAGATCGGGCGCTGATGGCGATCAACAACGAATACACCAATTACCGCTACCTCTACCCCCACGGCGGCATGCCGCAATCGGCGGAAGATGTGCGCAAGGCGTTGGCCTGCGAAGGCGTGTCAGTGATCGAAGTGCAGCGCAAGAACGGCCAGTGGCAGTTCGTCCRGGGCTCGCGCTACAACCGGCGCATTCACGGTAATGCGCCGATCAAACTGAGCGGCCCCGCAGCGGGTCACGACCTGCTGAAAACCAGTGCCGACAAACACGGCAAGAACGTCCTCGGCACCTTCCAGAATTGCGCCAACGGCAAAACGCCGTGGGGCACTTATCTGACCTGCGAAGAGAACTTCACCGACTGCTTCGGCAGCAGCAATGCCGAGCAAAAATTCGACGCCGCGCAGAAACGCTACGGCGCAGTGGCAACCAGCAAAGACATCAACTGGCATCAACACGATCCACGCTTCGACTTGGCGAAAAATCCCAACGAACTCAACCGCCACGGCTGGGTGGTGGAAATCGACCCGTTCGATCCGCAATCGACGCCGGTCAAACGCACCGCGCTGGGCCGCTTCAAACATGAAAACGCTGCCCTGGCCGAAACCAGTGACGGTCGCGCCGTGGTGTACATGGGCGACGACGAACGTGGCGAGTTCATCTATAAATTCGTCAGCCGCGACAAGATCAACCACAAAAACCCCAAAGCCAACCGCGATCTGCTGGACCACGGCACCTTGTACGTGGCGCGTTTCGATGCGGGCGACGGCAACGCCGATCATCCGAAAGGCCAGGGTCAGTGGATCGAACTGACCCACGGCAAAAACGGCATCGACGCCAGCAGCGGCTTTGCCGATCAGGCCGAAGTGCTGATTCATGCGCGTCTCGCAGCCAGCGTGGTAACCGCCACGCGCATGGACCGCCCGGAATGGATCGTCGTCAGCCCCAAGGACGGCCAGGTTTATTGCACCCTGACCAACAACGCCAAACGCGGCGAAGAAGGCCAACCGGTGGGCGGCCCGAACCCACGCGAGAAGAACGTCTACGGGCAGATCCTGCGCTGGCGCACCGACCGCGACGATCACGGTTCGAATAGCTTTGCCTGGGACCTGTTTGTGGTCGCCGGCAACCCGGGCGTCCATGCCGGAACGCCGAAGGGCGGTTCGTCGAACATCACCCCGCAGAACATGTTCAACAGCCCGGACGGCCTGGGCTTCGACAAGGCCGGACGCTTGTGGATTCTGACCGACGGCGACACGAGCAACGCGGGCGACTTCGCTGGCATGGGCAATAACCAGATGCTGTGCGCCGACCCGATGACCGGCGAGATCCGTCGTTTCATGGTGGGGCCGGTGGGCTGTGAAGTGACGGGGATCAGCTTCTCGCCGGATCAGAAGACCTTGTTTGTCGGGATTCAGCATCCGGGGGAAAACGGCGGGTCGACATTCCCGGAACACCTGCCCAACGGCAAGCCGCGGTCTTCGGTGATGGCGATTACCCGCGAGGATGGCGGGATCGTCGGCGCCTGACAGGGCCTCTTCGCGGCAAGTCTCGTGCCTACTGCAGGAGCAAGGCTTGCCCGCGAAAGCGTCAGCCCAAACAACACTTACCTCAAGCCCACCCCCTAAAGAGGCCCCGTCTGCGCTACCATGCTTGGCCGGACGCGGCAGCCTGCCGCGCGCAGGAGTCAGCATGGCCCACCCGTTTGAAACCCTCACCCCAGACCTCGTGCTCGATGCCGTCGAAAGCATCGGCTTTCTCAGCGACGCGCGCATTCTGGCGCTCAACAGCTACGAGAACCGTGTCTATCAGGTCGGCATCGAAGACTCCGAGCCGCTGATCGCCAAGTTTTACCGTCCGCAGCGCTGGACCGACGAAGCGATTCTCGAAGAACACCAATTCACCTTCGAACTCGCCGAGTGCGATATACCGGTGGTCGCGCCGCTGATCCACAACGATGAAAGCCTGCACGAACACGCCGGATTCCGTTTCACCCTGTTCCCTCGCCGGGGTGGTCGCGCACCGGAGCCGGGCAACCTTGATCAGCTGTATCGGCTGGGCCAATTGCTGGGGCGTCTGCATGCGGTCGGTGCTACAAAGCCGTTCGAGCATCGTGAAGCGCTAGGGGTGAAGAATTTTGGCCATGACTCGCTGACCACCTTGCTCGAAGGCAATTTCATCCCGCGCAGCCTGCTGCCGGCCTACGAGTCCGTGGCCCGCGACCTGCTCAAGCGCGTGGAAGAGGTCTATCAGGCCACGCCGCACCAGAACATCCGCATGCATGGCGATTGCCACCCCGGCAACATGATGTGCCGCGACGAAATGTTCCACATCGTCGACCTCGACGACTGCCGCATGGGCCCGGCGGTGCAGGATATCTGGATGATGCTGGCGGGTGACCGTCAGGAATGTCTGGGGCAATTGTCGGAACTGATGGACGGCTACAGCGAATTCCATGACTTCGACCCGCGGGAACTGGCACTGATCGAACCGCTGCGCGCCTTGCGCCTGATGCACTACAGCGCCTGGCTCGCCCGCCGCTGGGACGACCCGGCCTTCCCGCGCAGCTTTCCCTGGTTCGGCACCGAGCGCTATTGGGGCGATCAAGTGTTGGCGTTGCGTGAGCAATTGGCTGCGTTGAATGAAGAGCCGTTGAAACTCTTTTGACGCCGCGCCCCTTGCAGGAATGAGGCTTGCCCGCGAAAAGATCGATGCGGGCTACCCGGCAAACGGCGTTAAAGTTCTTCGCGAGTAAGCCTCGCGCCTACAAAAGTCATGACACATCTATACAATCCCCACTTTGTTAGCTGCCTAAGCAAGGATTCTCATGCAAGCCGCCAACCTGCGTCGCGGGTACATCCTGGGCCTGAGTGCCTACATCATCTGGGGACTTTTCCCGCTCTACTTCAAAGCCATCGCCAACGTACCCGCCGTGGAGATCATCATCCACCGAGTGCTTTGGTCCGCGTTGTTCGGCGCCTTGCTGTTGCTCGTCTGGAAACATCCCGGCTGGTGGCGTGAGCTGCGTGAGAATCCACGGCGGCTGGCGATCCTGGCCCTGAGCGGCACGCTGATCGCGGCCAACTGGCTGACTTACGTCTGGTCGGTGAACAACGGACGCATGCTTGAGGCCAGCCTCGGTTACTACATCAACCCCTTGGTAAACGTGCTGCTGGGGATGCTGATCCTCGGCGAACGGCTAAGGCGCATGCAGTGGATCGCGGTGGGGCTGGCGGCGGTCGGTGTCGCGCAGCAAGTGTGGCAGGTCGGCAGTCTGCCGTGGGTGTCGCTGGTGCTGGCATTGACCTTCGGCTTCTACGGTTTGATCCGCAAGCAGGCACCGGTCAAGGCGTTGCCGGGGCTGGTGGTGGAAACCTGGATGCTGGTGCCGATAGCTGTCGCCTGGCTGCTGTTCAACCCGACGGCGACCAGCGCGCAAGCCGCATTCTGGACCAGCTCCGAAGCCTGGTGGCTGGTAGCCGCCGGTCCGGTGACGTTGGTGCCGCTGGTGTGTTTCAACGCCGCTGCACGGCACTTGCCCTACACCACCCTCGGATTTCTCCAGTACCTGGCGCCGACACTGGTGTTGTTGCAAGCCGTTCTGCTTTTTGGCGAGCACTTATCATCCAGCACGCTGGTGGCGTTCATCTTTATCTGGGCAGGTCTGGCGGTATACAGCGTCGACGCGTGGATAAGTCTGCGCCGCCGCAGCTGATCAGAAAACGTACAAACCTCTACAGGCCACGTCTCCCGTGGCCTGCATCCATCCTTCCCAAGGTTATCCACAGCGTGATCCCCGGCGTTTGTGCGCAAGTCACTGAAACTGCTGGTTTTTTGATCAAATCCTGAAGAGGCCCGGCCGGCGTGGGCTGGCGGGGTGTCTCTACAGGTTATCCACAGGCAGGTGCACGTATAACTTGGATAACCTGTTCAAGGTTCGCTGCGCAGCACCAATTCGACCATCAGATCGTCGGCCAGGGTTTCCAGGCGCGATTGCAGCACCTCCAGCGACAAGGTCAGGGGCACCGCGAGAATTGCTTCGGCATGGAACAACGGCTCACTGCTCATTGGCGCCGGACGCACTTCGGTCACCAGCCGCTCCAGGCTCACCCCTTGCTCACTCAGCAGACGCGTAATGTCCCGCACAATGCCCGGACGATCATTGCCCACCAGTTCCATGGCAATCGGCTTCCAGGTGCAGGATTGTTCGATGCTGCTTTCGGCGATCATCACGCGGATGCCCTGGGTCGACAGCCCCTGTAGGGCGTCTACCAGTTCATCGTAGGCTTCGGCCGGTACGCCCACCCGAAGAATCCCGGCGAACTGCCCGGCCATGCGCGACATGCGGCTTTCCAGCCAGTTGCCGCCGTGCTCGGCAATGCATTGGGCAATGCGCTCGACCTGCCCGGGCTTGTCCGGGGCGAATACCGTGAGTACGAGATGGTCCATGGCGCAGCCCTCTTGTCATGACTTTTGTTATGGAAAGGCAAGTATAGGCAAGGGTGAGACGGGCGCCGTGGCAGGTCCGAATTCGATGTCGTATCGCCTGGCGAAGAAGACACCGCCGATCCGACGGCCAACAATAAATCGTGTACAAGTTTTTATATTTAGCTGGAACAATCCAATAGTTTTTTGAGAACATCCCGTTCCCCGACATGACTGCAATGCGTCATGGGGTCGCAGAACGACGTAATTAGTCTAATTTTCACAACCGCAATTCATCATGTAGTATGCCGCAGCGCGCACTACATAACGTTGGATCGATGTCTGCCGCAGGCACACTCGCAACCCTGAAAGCCCCGTCAGCAAGGCCGCAACGCCGTTGATCGGACCGAACCCAGCCGCCAGCAATGGCATGTACTGGTAGAAGGGTTTGTGGTTTAAATGGCCAGAGGCTTGATTGTTAAATTGAAGAGCTGAAAAGCGAAATAGCTGAGCAGAGTGAGGCAAGCAATGACTGAACACGTTCAAGTCGGTGGCCTGCAGGTCGCCAAAGTCCTGTTCGACTTCGTGAACAACGAAGCCATTCCCGGTTCCGGCCTCACCGCCGACACGTTCTGGGCCGGTGCCGACAAGGTCATCCATGACCTGGCACCGAAGAACAAAGCCCTACTCGCCAAACGCGATGATTTCCAGGCTCGCATTGATGCCTGGCACCAGGCTCGTGCAGGTGTTGCGCACGATGCGGTGGCCTACAAAGCCTTCCTGCAAGACATCGGTTATCTGCTGCCAGAAGCGGCCGATTTCCAGGCAACGACGCAAAACGTCGATGACGAAATCGCCCGCATGGCCGGCCCACAGTTGGTGGTGCCGGTAATGAACGCGCGTTTCGCGCTCAACGCCTCGAACGCCCGCTGGGGTTCGCTGTATGACGCGCTCTACGGCACCGACGCCATCAGCGAAGCGGATGGCGCGGAAAAAGGCAAAGGCTACAACAAGGTGCGTGGCGATAAGGTCATTGCCTTCGCCCGCGCCTTTCTCGACGAAGCCGCGCCATTGGCTGCCGGCTCCCACGTCGACTCCACCGGCTACAAAATCGTTGACGGCAAACTGGTTATCGCGCTCAAAGGCGGCAGCAATACAGGCCTGCGCAACGATGCTCAACTGATCGGTTTCCACGGCGATGCAGCGGCTCCGACCGCGATCCTGCTGAAGAACAACGGCCTGCACTTCGAAATCCAGATCGACGCCAGCACCCCGGTCGGCCAGACCGACGCGGCCGGTGTCAAAGACATCCTGATGGAAGCCGCGCTGACCACCATCATGGACTGCGAAGACTCGGTTGCCGCGGTCGATGCCGATGACAAAGTGGTGATCTACCGCAATTGGCTCGGCCTGATGAAGGGAGATCTGTCGGAAGAAGTCTCCAAGGGCGGTCAGACCTTTACCCGCACCATGAACGCCGACCGCACTTATACCGCCGTCGATGGCAGCGAACTGAGCCTGCACGGTCGCTCGCTGTTGTTCGTGCGTAACGTCGGTCACCTGATGACCATCGACGCGATCCTAGACAAAGACGGCAACGAAGTGCCGGAAGGCATTCTCGACGGTCTGGTGACTTGCCTCGCGGCGATCCACAGCCTCAACGGCAACAGCTCGCGCAAGAACAGCCGCACCCGCTCGGTTTACATCGTGAAGCCGAAGATGCATGGCCCGGAGGAAGCCGCGTTCACCAATGAGCTGTTCGGTCGCATCGAAGATGTCCTCGGCTTGCCGCGCAATACGCTGAAAGTCGGGATCATGGACGAGGAGCGTCGTACCACGGTCAACCTCAAGGCCTGCATCAAGGCTGCCAGCGAGCGCGTAGTGTTCATCAACACCGGTTTCCTCGACCGCACGGGCGATGAAATCCACACCTCCATGGAAGCCGGCCCGATGGTGCGCAAGGCCGACATGAAGGCCGAGAAGTGGATCAGTGCCTACGAGAACTGGAACGTCGACATCGGTTTGAGCACCGGCCTGCAAGGTCGTGCCCAGATCGGTAAAGGCATGTGGGCCATGCCCGACCTGATGGCCGCCATGCTGGAACAGAAAATCGCTCACCCGTTGGCCGGTGCCAACACCGCCTGGGTTCCATCGCCGACCGCTGCTGCGCTGCACGCGTTGCACTACCACAAGGTCGACGTGTTCGCCCGTCAGGCCGAGCTGGCCAAACGTGCGCGTGCTTCGGTGGACGACATCCTGACTATCCCGCTGGCTGTGAATCCGAGCTGGACTGCGGAACAGATCAAGAACGAACTGGACAACAACGCCCAGGGCATTCTCGGTTACGTGGTGCGCTGGATCGACCAGGGCGTAGGTTGCTCGAAAGTGCCGGACATCAACGACGTCGGCCTGATGGAAGACCGTGCGACGCTGCGTATTTCCAGCCAGCACATCGCCAACTGGCTGCGCCACGGCATCGTTACCGAAGCGCAAGTGATGGAAAGCCTCAAGCGCATGGCGCCGGTGGTTGACCGTCAGAACGCCAACGACCCGCTGTACCGCCCGCTGGCCCCGAACTTCGACAGCAACATCGCCTTCCAGGCGGCGGTCGAGCTGGTGGTCGAAGGCACCAAACAGCCGAACGGCTACACCGAGCCGGTCCTGCACCGTCGTCGTCGTGAGTTCAAGGCTGCCAACGGCCTTTGAGTAAACGCTGACGCCGGACGTGAAAAAGCCCTGATCGAGAGATCAGGGCTTTTCATTTGTGCCGCTACACATCCATCCCCAGCTCATGCTTGACCAACTCAAGCAATTTTTCGCTATCGATGGGCTTGAGCAAAAAGTCCACGACGTGCAAATGCATGGCTTCGATCGCATCCTTCACGTCGGCGTCGCCGGAAACGATGATGATCGGCAACGCCGCACGTGGCGATTCCCGCACCTGGCGGATCAGCTCCAGGCCATCGACGTGCCCCATCCGCAGGTCGGTAATCACCAGACCGATCGATGACTTCTCTTCCAGCATTTTGAGCGCCGTTTCGCCACTGGCCGCCGTCATGCAGTAAATGCCATCGAGCCCCAGAATTTCCGACAGCAATTCGCGGGCATCCTTATCGTCATCGACGATCAGCACCCGCTGCGGCGGCAAGTCTGGTTCCAGCATGATGGCGCTGAGCGCTTCGCGCTCGGCATCACTCAAAATATCGTGGTCGGACATGGCGTTCTCAACGTTTTCGATGCGATCCCTGATACAGGGTGTCAGACATCGCTCAGCAGACTTCAATGTGCACTTCGTCGGAAACTTTTCCAATAGACAATGTAGGAGGTTTTTCCCACCGTTGTGTCAGACATTTCCCATATTCCGGCCGCTGCACTGCCTACCTAGACTTACGTCCAATGGGCACCCTGCCCGCAGGGGTCGACCATGCCTGGAACGATCTGACACAACGATCCGACACAACCATCAGAAAAAGACTGCGGTAATGGTTATGAGTAAAGCGGACGCCTTCACCCAGGCAGGGAAAACCGCGGTATTGCAGAACATCCAGGGCACTTTGCAATTCCTGCAGCGCTTCCCACCCTTCAATCAGATGGAAAACGCCCACCTGGCCTATCTGGTGGAGCAATGCCAGCTGCGTTTTTATGCCCCCGGCGAGAGCATCATCAAACCTGCCGATGGCCCGATTGAGCATTTCTACATCGTCAAACAGGGCCGGGTCGTGGGGGAACGCCCGCACACGGCCAAGGGCGGCACCGAAACCACTTTCGAAATCACCACCGGCGAGTGTTTCCCCCTTGCCGCGCTGCTGGGCGAACGTGCAACCCGCACCGAACATCTGGCGGCCGAAGATACCTTTTGCCTACAGCTGAATAAGCTCGCGTTCATCAAACTGTTCGCACTGTCCAACCCGTTCCGCGACTTTGCCCTACGTGGTGTCAGCAGCTTGCTGGACCAGGTCAATCAGCAAGTCCAGCAAAAAGCCGTGGAAACCCTCGGCACCCAGTATTCGCTCAATACCCGGCTGGGCGAGTTGGCCATGCGTCACCCGGTTACCTGCAGCCCGATCACCCCCCTGCGTGAAGCGGTGACGCTGATGCACGATCAGCAAGTCGGCAGCATTGTGGTGGTCGATGAACAAAAGGCGCCGCTGGGCATTTTCACCCTGCGCGACTTGCGGCATGTGGTGGCCAACGGCACCAGCGATTTCAATGAATCCATCGAGCGGCACATGACCCGGGCGCCGTTTTTCCTGACGCCGGACCACAGTGCCTTCGACGCAGCGATCGCCATGACCGAGCGACACATCGCCCACGTCTGCCTGGTCAAGGATCAGCGCCTGTGCGGCGTGGTTTCGGAGCGTGACCTGTTTTCCCTGCAAAGGGTCGATCTGGTGCACCTGGCGCGGACCATCCGCAGCGCCCAACGGGTAGAGAACCTGGTAGCGATCCGCGGCGAAATCGGCCAATTGGTCGAGCGGATGCTGGCCCACGGCGCGTCCTCGACGCAGATCACCCATATCATCACCCTGCTCAACGACCACACCGTGTGCCGGGTGATCGAACTGGCCTTGGCGGAGAAAGGTGACCCCGGCGTGCCGTTCAGTTGGCTGTGCTTCGGCAGTGAAGGCCGCCGCGAACAGACGCTGCACACTGATCAGGACAACGGCATTCTGTTCGAAGCTCGCGATGCGGCCCACGCCGCCGAGATTCGCGGCAAGTTGCTGCCCATCGCCCAGCAGGTCAATCAGAGCCTGGCGCTGTGCGGCTTTACCTTGTGCAAAGGCAACATCATGGCCGGCAACCCCGAGCTGTGTTTGTCCCGGGTCGAGTGGGCACGACGCTTTGCGGCGTTTATCCGCGAGGCAACGCCGGAAAACCTGCTGGGGTCGAGTATCTATTTCGATCTGCGCGTGGTCTGGGGCGATGAGCGAGGCTGTGAGCAACTGCGCCGAGGCATTCTCGATCAGGTCGGCGACAACCGGTTGTTCCAGCGCATGATGGCCGAGAACGCCCTGCGCAACCGTCCGCCCGTAGGACGTTTTCGCGAATTCGTGCTGGCGCGCAAGAATGGCGAGAAAGCCACCCTCGACCTGAAACTCCAGGGCCTGACTCCATTCGTCGACGGCGCGCGAGTGCTGGCCCTGGCCCACGGCATCGACGCCAACAATACCCTGGAGCGCTTTCGCCAACTGGTGGAAAAAGAAGTCATCGAACAGCTGGACGGCGCGGCCTATGAGGAGGCGTATCACTTCATCCAGCAAACCCGCATGCAGCAACATCAGCTACAGACCCGAGAGAACTTGCCCTACTCAAACCGGGTCGATCCCGACAGCCTCAATCATCTGGACCGACGCATCCTGCGAGAATCCCTGCGCCAGGCCCAACGCCTGCAAAGCAGCCTGACCCTGCGGTATCAGTTATGAGCCTGTTTTCATGGCTGCGCCCGGCCAGTCCCGTTTTGCCCGGCGAACTGCAACACCGTCTGCAGCGCTTGCCGGCCGTGGCCCAGCTGAGCGACTGCAGCCTGCGCGAGCAACGCTGGGTGGTGCTCGACCTGGAAACCACCGGGCTGAATCTGAACAAGGATCGGCTGCTGTCCATCGGAGCCGTGGTGATCGAGGACGGCGCGATCGACTTCAGTCAGCAGTTCGAACGCACGCTGCAATGCACTGAACTCAAACTCGGCCCCAGCGTGTTGATTCATGGGCTGGGCCCGAGCGCCATTGCCGCGGGCAGCGACCCGGTGCAGGCCTTGCTCGAGTTCATGGAGTTTGTCGGCGACAGTCCGGTGCTGGCGTTTCATGCGCCGTTCGACCAGCACATGCTCGGGCGTGCGCTGAAAGAACATCTGGGTTACAAGCTGCAGCATCCGTTTCTGGACGTGGCAGACATCGCCCCGCTGCTTTGCCCCCAGGCACACTTTCGCGAGGCCGGGCTGGATGAGTGGATCGACTGGTTCAAGCTGGAGGTCTTCGAACGGCATAACGCCAGCGCCGATGCCTTGGCAACGGCGGAGCTGATGCTGATTTTGTTCAGCCGGGCGCGACAGCAGCAGATTCATAGCCCGTTGAACCTGCAGCAGCGGCTGAGTCAGTGGAAGCGGCGGCGGCAAGCGCCTTCTTTCTGAATCAGCGGCGCCTGTTCTGACGCCTTCGCGGGCAAGCCTCGCTCTTACAGGGATTGTGCTGTTCACGAAATCGGCAAACGACACAATTGCTGTGGGAACGAGCTTGAGCTCAAACACCAAAGCGCTATGCTCCCGACACTGCCCATGATCGAGATGCCGCCATGTCCGCCCCCAGCATGACCTTGTTCCACAACCCCGCCTCGCCCTTTGTTCGCAAAGTCATGGTGCTGCTGTACGAGACCGGCCAAACGAACCGCGTGGCGCTGCAAGCCTGCCAGCTCACGCCGGTCAGCCCGGATCAGGCTCTCAATAAAGACAACCCGCTGGGCAAGATTCCGGCGCTGCGCCTGGCCGACGGCAATGTGTTGTACGACAGCCGGGTGATCCTCGATTACCTCGATCACCAGCACGTCGGCAATCCGCTGATTCCTCGTGAAGGCTCGGCGCGCTGGCGGCGCTTGACCCTGGCTTCTCTGGCAGACGGGATCATGGATGCCGCCGTGATGATTCGCTATGAAGTGGCCCTGCGCTCACCGGAGAAACATTGGGACGCATGGCTCGACGGTCAGCGCGACAAGATTCGTCGCGCCCTGGCGCTGTTGGAGGCCGATGCGATTGCCGAGCTGACCAGCCATTTCGATGTGGCAGCGATCAGTGTGGCCTGTGCCTTGGGTTATCTGGATTTGCGCCATCCGGATCTGGAATGGCGCAAGGAAAATCCAAAGTTGGCCGAGTGGTATTTCGAAGTGAGTCAGCGGCCTTCGATGATCGCGACGATGCCCAAGGCTTAAATCTTCGCTGGCTGTACCGGCCTCATCGCAAGCCGGCTCGCTCCCACAGGGGATTTGTGTTGTTCACACAATAGGTGCGCAACTGAGTTCCAATGTGGGAGCGAGCCTGCTCGCGATGGCACCACACCGGATCTGACGGAAATAACTGGCAAATCCGCGTCGCCAACACCTCACCCACTCGCTGATCCTCGCGCAACCCCAACCACCGGCTCATTCCACGGCACCTATATCAAAGTCCAAGGGCTTCGCGGTTTTCTGCCCGATCCCGTACCAGTCCAGCTTGCGGGTCAGCACCATGAACACACCCAGTAGCCCGAACAACAACAGCGAGCCCATCAACAGCGCGTAATCCTCGGCGCTCAACAAGCCGTAAAGCAGCCCGTATAACGCCGCCAACCCCGCCGAAAAACTCAAACCGTGACGCACGCTGCGCAGCACATGGCAGACATAAAAACCGATCAACGCCACACAGCTACTCGCCGACAGCAGATACGCAAGGGCAAAGCCGATGTGTTCGGACAGCGACAGCAGCAACAGGTAGAAGAACGCCAGCGCTACCCCCACCAAGGCGTACTGCACCGGGTGCACCGCCAGGCTTTTCAGCACTTCGAACAGGAAGAAACCGGCGAAGGTCAGGACGATGAACAGCAATGCGTATTTGATTGCCCGGTCGCTTTTCAGGTACTGGTCCACCGGGTCGATGAAACTCACGCCGAAACTGCGACCGCTGAACGCCTCGCAATGACCGCCCGACACGCAACTGTTCAACGCTTCTTGCAGGTTGGTGGAGAAAAACGAGGTCTGCCAATTGGCCGTAAAGCCCTGATCGGTGATTTCCCGCTGGGCCGGCAGGTAATTGCCGATGAAGCTGGGGTGAGGCCAATTGGCCGCCAGTGAAACCTTGCTGGTCTTGCCCACCGGCAGAACCTGTAATTGGCCGGTGCCTTGCAGACGCAAGTCGAAACCGAAGGCCAGCTCCGTGGCCTGTTGGGTGTCCAGCGCCGGCAACGTCACATGCACACCCTCGCCCAGCCAGCCCACCTGGCTACCCGGTACAAAATCCAGCTTCTGGCCATTGAGTTCGAGTTTCAGCGCATTCTCGATGCCGCGAATGTCGCTGATGCCAACGGCCAGGAACGGCTGATCGAAGCGGTAATCGGCGAAGTCCTCCTTGATGCCCAGCTGTGCCGGAACCGAAAAATGCCCGCTGATGCGGTTATCGGCATGGAACAGTCGCGCCTCGTAGATACCCCGGGCGCGCAGCTCCGTCTGGACCTGGCCGTCGAGTTCGAAACGCTCCGGCAAGAAATACAAACGCCCGCGCTCCTCGCCGACATCCTGATAACGCTGGTTGGTTTTTTCGTTGGTTTTCCAGGTGCGCACCGTTTTGCGATAGGGCACCACCATCAGCGGGCCGCTCAATTGCTGGCTGTAACTGGAACTGCGGGCGATGTCTTCGAGTACACCGTCACGCAGTTGCTGGCGCTCCTGGATCACGCCGTTGATCATCAGTAGCGGGATCAGCAGCAACAGAATCAGCAGGGCTATTGCCCCGAGTTTTAGGGTCAGGCTTCGGTTCATGGGACTCTCCCTGTTTGGATGGGGAAAGTCTGGATTGGGTATGTGGGGGTTTTGTGGGAAGAATGTGGAGAGTGTGTGGAATTTGCGCTCGGCGCAGGAGCTGCCGAAGGCTGCGATCTTCAGCGGCCTGAAGGCAACCGCAAACGCACTTGAACACCGCCGTCGACGTTGCCGATACTCATCACACCACCATGCAACTTGACCACTTCCTCAACGAAGTTGAGCCCCAAACCGGTGCTCTTGCGTCCACTGTCCGGACGCGGCAGCGAGTAGAAACGCTCGCTCAAACGCGGCAGCGCATAGTCGGGAATCGCCTCGGCCTGGTTGAACAGCCTGAACTCAATCTGCTCACCGACTCGTTCGGCACAAAATCGCAGCACGCCATGCGCTGGGGTGAAGTCCAGGGCATTCTCCAGCAGATTGCCCAGCGCCTGGCGCAATAGAAACGGCTCGCCAAGCAGATTCAGATCCGCTGCAATTTGCCGTTCCACACGCAACTGCCTGCCTTCGATTCGTGCAGCCTGGGCGCTCAACAGTCCTTCCACCAAGTCCGCCAGCGGCACCGCCACCCGCTCCTCCAATCCTTGGCGTTGTTCGACCTGCGCCAGGTTCAGCAGTCGTTCGATCAACTGCTGCATGCGCGCGCTTTCGCTGTCGATGTTACTGACGAAGCGCTGCTGCTGGGCCGGCGGCATCTCGCCTTGCAGCAGCTCCGCCGCGCCACGAATCGCCGCCAGCGGGCTTTTCAATTCATGGGTCAGGGTGTGCACATAACGCTCGACGTAGGCTTTGCCTTCGAGCTGAGTGCGCATGTGCTCCAGTGCCGTGGCCAGTTGCTCCAGCTCGCCGCCGCGGTAATGCGGCACCTCGACCCGGCGGCCTTCACTGACGGCCTGGGCATAGGCCGTCAACCGCCGCAGCGCCGCGCTCAGCCACCAGGACAACAGCGCACCGAACAACAAACCGAGGCCGATCAGCCCGGCGCCATACACCAGCAATCGCCGCTCGGTGCGATCGACGTAAGGCTGCAGTGAGCTGTTGGGTTTGGCCACCGTCACCACGCCGATGATCTGGCCGTTATCGCGAATCGGTGCCCCGACGTGCATCACCGACGAGTTCGAATCATCGGGGTTGCTGCGCGTCGAACGCGCGCCGTACTCGCCACGCAGGGTCAGGTAGACGTCGTTCCAGCGCGAGTAGTCCTGGCCCACCGCAATCCCGCTGGAATCCAGCACCACGATGCCCTTGGCATCGGTGACGTAAATGCGGTGGTTGACCTGATTCTTCGACAGTCCCCAGATTTTCGCCTTCGGCTGGCGCTCGCCATAAGCCTTGAGCAACTCGGGCCAGCGGTTCTGGCTGAGGGTGCCGGCCTTGAAGTCGTCGCGCAGGATTTCGGCCATCAGGTTGGCGGTGTCCACCAGGGTTTCTTCGGTGGACTGGCGTACACCGGGACGGATTTCTTCCATCACGGTGTTGAGCACGAAGTAGCCGGTCAGGCCGATGAACAGCACGTAGACCAGAAAAATCCGGATCCCCAGTGACATCAGCTGTGCCCCGGGCTGTAGCTGTAGCCGAGGCCGCGATGAGTCTGGATCGGCTCGGCGTCGGCCTTCACCAGGCGCAATTTGGCGCGCACGCTCTTGATGTGGCTGTCGATGCTGCGCTCGTAACCGGCATCGGCGGCCACGCCCAGCGCATCGAGCAATTGCTCGCGACTGAAGACTCGCTCAGGTTGTTCCAGCAGGCATTGCAGCAAACGAAACTCATGGCGAGTCAGGCTCAGCGGCTGGTTGCGATAGCTGATCTGCACCCGTTCGCCGTCGACGCGAAACAGCGCTGAAGCCACCTCCGACACCTCCGCCACCGGTCGTGGCGCCATGCGCTTGAGAATCGCCCGGACCCGCGCCGCCACTTCCCGAGGGCTGAACGGCTTGACCACATAGTCGTCGGCGCCGATTTCCAGGCCCACCACGCGGTCGATCTCGGCGTCACGGGCACTGAGGAAAATCACCGGCACGTCGCTGAAACGCCGCAACTGCTTGCAGGTCTCGAAGCCGCTGATATCCGGCAGACCGATATCGAGAATGATCAGGTCGGCGGGCGTGGCGCGCTGATGTTCGAGCGCCGCCGCGCCAAGGCTCAACCAGGTGGTGGTGAAGCCCTCGCCCTGCAAGGCGAAAATCAGGGTGTCGGCAATCGCCGCTTCGTCTTCGACAATCAGGATATGAGGCATGGCGTCCGAGCCCGCAAGTTAAGTGGGCGAACGGTGCCCCAAGGCTGATTCGCCGTCAATCAGCAGTCGGGTTTGTCGGCTGTAAAGCGACGCGCCGGGTTCACTGCCGCGCCGAATTCGCGCAGGGCCTTGGCGCCGATCAGCAGCGGGTAGTTAAAGCTGCTGCGGTCGGTGAGGTTGACCTCGACGGTGCGCTTGACGTTGCCCAGGCACAGTTCCAGATCGACCACTGGGCGTTTGGTCACTTCGCTCACGACCTTGTCTTCATCTTCTTCATCGGCACGGTTCTTGATCTTGCTGATCCGCGCAACCTTATGTTCATAGACCTTGTTGCTCGCGCCTTTGGTGGCGAGGCGAAAGCGCACCCACTCGTCGCCGTCGCGGGTGAAGGTTTCGATGTCTTTGGCCGACAGCGACGCGGTCAGGGCGCCGGTGTCCATTTTGGCCTTGAGGACTTCACCGCCGATTTCCGGCAGCGCGATGTATTCATAACGCCCGTACAGGGTCGGCTCGGCGGCCAGGACCGGCAGGGCCACGAGGGTAAGCAGTGCAAGGAGAGATTTCACGTAAGGGGCTTCCTTGGAGAGTGGACAGCGGGATTTTAGAACCGCTGCCTTTGAATTCGTTCGATATCAGCGTAGGAGCTGCCGAAGGCTGCGATCTTGTGATCTTGATTTCGACGGACGCTGAAATGGCCAAAATCAAAAGATCGCAGCCTGCGGCAGCGCCTACAGAACTTTTCCAGCATACCGCCGCGAAAGTGAAACATTCGTCACCACCGATTTGGCCTGCCAACCGAAGCTGCTTATCATGGCGCGCCCACACGCTTTCAAGAGTTACCTATGCGCCGCCTGCTCACCGGCTGTTTCGTTACCCTGCTGCTATTGCTCAACACCCTGGTCCTGTTCGGGCCCTTGATGGTGTTCGCGCTGCTCAAACTGCTCCTGCCGGGGCACTTTCGCGATTACGCCTCGTGGGCGGTGATGTGGATTGCCGAAACCTGGGCCGAGATCGACAAGCTGATCTTCCGCCTGTGCATTCCTACTCAATGGGACATTCGCGGCGGCGATGAGCTGCGCGGCGACACCTCGTATCTGGTGATTGGCAACCATCAGTCCTGGGTCGATATCCCGGCGCTGATCCAGACGCTGAACCGGCGCACACCGTTCTTCAAGTTCTTCCTCAAGAAAGAACTGATCTGGGTGCCGTTCCTGGGCCTGGCCTGGTGGGCGTTGGACTATCCGTTCATGAAGCGCTACAGCAAGGCGTTCCTGGAGAAGCACCCGGAGCTGGCCGGCAAGGACCTGGAGATCACCAAACAAGCTTGCGAGTTGTACAAGCGCCAGCCGGTAACCGTGGTCAACTACCTGGAAGGCACCCGCTACACCTCGGCGAAAAGCGCCCAACAACAGTCACCGTTCACCCACCTGCTCAAGCCCAAGGCGGGCGGTGTGGCGTTTGTGCTGGCGGCGATGGGCGAACAGCTGGACGCCATTCTCGATGTGACGGTGGTGTATCCGCAGCAGAAGATTCCGGGGTTCTGGGATTTGCTCAGCGGCAACGTGCCCAAGGTGATCATCGACATCCACACCCGCGAACTGGACCCGGCACTGTGGCAAGGCGATTACGAAAACGATCCGGTGTTTCGCGAAACAATCCAGAACTGGGTCAACCAGCTCTGGATCGAGAAGGACCGGCGCATCCAGGCGCTACGCGCCGAGGGCTGACTCAGCTACCGGCGCCTGTGCCCCAGATCCCGCCGAGGTTTTGCAGCAACGAACCGGCAACGCCTTGCTGACCGAGGTATTGCAGGATCACCGGGGCAAACACGCCGACCATCCCGGTGTCCATGCCCAAAGCGCTGAAGGCGTTGTTCAGGTCCTTGGTGTCCTTGACGTTACCCAGCAAGCCATTGAGCAACGCATTCTTGTCCGAACCGGCGCCAAGCAGCCCACCCAATCCGGTCAGGCTACCCATGGCACTGTTGCCGGCGATCTGAGCGAGGCCCGGCACATTTTTGCTCAGCTCGGAGAAGTCCTGGCCGCTGAGCTGATTCCTCGCCAGCCCCAGCATCGCACCGGCACCGCCGATGGCCTGCTCGGGGGTAATGTCGAGCTGCGAACCCAGGGTATTGAGCAAACCGGCCGCCTTGGGCGCCGCCGCCACGATGCCATCGACATCATCGGCCTCGACACCCTCGACATCATCGTCGTCCTGTATCGATGACACCGCCTTGACCGCATCGCTAAGGCTTAACTGTGCAAAGGCCGGGCTGGCGGCCAGCGTCGTCAACGAAGCGACAGCCATGAGCGATGCCAATGCAAAACCGCGTGAAACGTTCATCCAGACATCCTCTTGTGCCACATGAAGACCGCCCGGTAACAGGAGCGGTAAAACTGCCGATTTGACCGGGGTTTGCGGGGCATTGTTCCTTGCGGGGTTAGCCATTTTTACCTCTGGAACGGAGCGCCAAAATAGCAATGGAATACTTCGGCTTGTTCGCAGCTATAAAAAAGCTTTCATTTACATCCAACCGATATAAAAAACTGTCAGTTCTGACAGTTGCTGCTTCCGTCCAGCATAATTAAGCTGAATTCGTAACAACAGCAATTGTGAGTAAATCAGTAAAAAGCAGCTCACATTTCTTCGTTTTCGCTTAGGTAGGAAGCATCAACATGTCTGACAGAGAAAAGGGTAAAGTTAAATGGTTCAATGATGAAAAGGGCTTTGGATTCATTACACCAGATAGTGGTGCCGCAGACCTTTTTGTGCATTTCAAAGCAATTCAAAGCGATGGTTTTAAATCCCTGAAAGAGGGTCAGACAGTCTCTTTTGTAGCAACAAAAGGGCAGAAAGGAATGCAGGCCGAGCAAGTGCAACCAGAGTAAAAAAACACCGTTCTGTGTATGAGCATCCAATAAGGCCTGCGCTGTATAGCCGTATGCGCAGGCTATTTTTAAGGGGGTCGCAGTGATGGAGAAACTACTAGAACAATTTGGCAACTTGGTTATGAACGACTCTACGTCGCTGCCATCGAAAAGCTTGGAAAATATAGATTCGGACATTCAGCCGATTATTTTTTGCATCAACCCAGGCGACTATCATCCGAAGGTCGGCGATAAGGTAACGTATGATGTCGTCCAAGGTGACAACGGACAGCTCTACGCAATCAACATTACAATTGTCGGCCACGAATACACCAACAAACCACTGCCCCTCGACAGCTAGCCCACACATTTCCTTTCTAACCTGCAGCACCTGTTTTTATTTAATCCGGGCAATATAGTTATATCGACTCTATTACAACTTCTCACCAAGCGTTAAGAACCCCATAGAAGAATAAAAAAGGGCGACATCACTGTCGCCCTTTTTTCCGTCTTGCTCCAAGCCTTACGCCGCACTAAACAACTTATGCGGATCGATCACAAACTTCTTCGGCACGCCCGCGTCGAACTCGCCGTAACCCCGTGGCGCGTCATCCAGGCTGATGACTTCCACACCCACGATTTCGGCAATCTTGATGCGGTCCCACATGATCGCCTGCATCAGCTGGCGGTTGTACTTCATCACTGGCGTCTGGCCGGTGTGGAAGCTGTGGGATTTGGCCCAGCCCAGGCCGAAGCGAATGCTCAGGCTGCCCATTTTCGCGGCGGCGTCCACTGCACCCGGATCTTCGGTGACGTACAGGCCAGGAATACCGATTTTGCCAGCGACGCGAACCACGCCCATCAGCGAGTTGAGTACGGTGGCCGGAGCCTCGTGCTTCACGCCGGCATGACCGTGACCGCGAGCTTCGAAGCCTACGGCATCGACGGCGCAGTCCACTTCCGGTTCGCCCAACAGTGCAGCGATTTGTTCGTGCAGTGGGGTGTCCGTCGACAGGTCGGCGATTTCGAAACCCTGTGCCTTGGCGTGGGCCAGGCGGATCGGATTGACATCACCGATGATCACCACCGCAGCACCCAGCAGGCGAGCGGAAGCGGCAGCTGCCAGGCCAACCGGGCCGGCGCCGGCGATGTACACGGTGCTGCCAGGGCCAACGCCGGCAGTCACTGCGCCATGGTAACCGGTGGGCAGGATGTCGGAGAGGCAGGTCAGGTCACGGATTTTTTCCATGGCCCGGTCGCGATCTGGAAGTTTCAGCAGGTTGAAGTCGGCATACGGCACAAACGCGTATTCGGCTTGGCCACCGGTCCAGTCACCCATGTCGACGTAACCATAGGCACCGCCCGGACGCGCCGGGTTAACGCTCAGGCAGACGCCAGTATGTTGCTCTTTGCACGAACGGCAACGGCCACAGGCAACGTTGAAAGGAACCGACACCAAGTCGCCGATCTGCAGGTTCTCGACACCGCTGCCCTTCTCGATCACTTCACCCGTGATCTCGTGGCCCAGCACCAGACCGGTCTGAGCGGTGGTACGCCCGCGCACCATGTGCTGATCGGAACCACAGATGTTGGTGGAAACTACGCGCAGGATGACACCGTGCTCGATCTTCCTGCCACGCGGGTCCTGCATTTTGGGATAGTCGATTTTCTGTACTTCGACCTTGCCAGCGCCGAGATACACCACACCACGATTACCAGACATGCTTTCACCTCGCTGTTGTTTTTATGTAGCGGTCGCGTCGCCAGGAAGCGGCGGCGCGTTGATTGCTCGGTAAATCAAAAGATCGCAGCCTTCCGGCAGCTCCTACAGAGACAGGCGATCTTTTCAGGCAGTAAAAACGCTAGAGAACAACTGTCCTGTTAGCGTTAAGGAACACGCGTCTTTCAATGTGATAACCCACGGCCCGCGCCAGGGTCAGCCCTTCGATATCCCGCCCCTTGGCGATCAAGTCTTCGGGATAGTGGCTGTGATCCACCGCTTCCACGCCCTGGGCGATGATCGGACCTTCATCCAAATCGTTGTTGATGTAATGCGCCGTGGCGCCGACCAGCTTCACGCCTTTGTTGTAGGCCTGGTGATACGGCTTGGCGCCCTTGAAGCCCGGCAGCAGGGAGTGGTGAATGTTGATTGCCTTGCCATCGAGTTTGCGGCACAGCTCTGGCGACAGAACCTGCATATAGCGGGCAAGGATCACCAGCTCGGCGCCGGCCTCTTCGATCACCTGCCAGACCTGGCGCTCTTGCGATGGTTTGTCGTTGGGGTCCAGCGGAAAGTGGTGGTACGGAATCTGGTGCCAGTCGGCCAACGGCTTGAGGTCCGGGTGGTTGGAGACCACCGCGACCACGTCCATCGACAACTGGCCGATGCGCTGGCGGTAGAGCAAGTCGTTGAGGCAGTGATCGGCCTTGGAGACCATGATCACCACTTTCGGCCGGTAGTTCGGCGGAGTCAGTTCGAAGACCATGCCGAAGGCGTCACCACGCTCTGCCAAACCGGCGCGGAACGCTTGTTCGTCGAAACCGTCGGGTTGCCGAAATTCCACGCGAATGAAGAAACGACCCGAGAGCCGGTCATCGAAGGAATGGTGCTCGGTGACGTAGCAGCCCTGCTCGAACAGAAAGCGGGTCACCGCATCCACGGTGCCGAGGACGCTGGGGCAGTCGGCGGTCAGAATCCATGTGTCTGGGGCGCGGCTCATAGTGCGGTGACTCCTGTAGCGAAACTGATCGTTCCCACGCTCTGCGTGGGAACGCCGCCATGGACGCTCTGCGTCCGCTTTGGGACGCGGAGCGTCCCGGGATGCATTCCCACGCAGAGCGTGGGAACGATCATGTCAGGCCTGAACGCTAAGCCCGTACTCAGCCGACGCATCCTGCAACCACAACCACCAGTAATCCGAGAAGCTGCGGCGAATCAGCAGTTCCCAAGTGTCTTCGGCGGTATGGCGGATCACCAGTTGCGACTTGGCGAACACCGTGCCAACAGCCTTGCCCACCGGGAAGTTGTTGGGGTGCACGTCGTAGCTGGTGGACTTCATCAGCACCTGACGCACGTTCGGGCCGCTGAGTTCGAGGATCTGCTGGCCACCGCTGACGTTGACGATCTGGATGTGCAGGTCGCCCAGTGCTTCACGGAGTTTTTTCTCGGCGGCGAATTCTTCACCGGTCGGCACGATCAGCAGCCATTCATCCGGCCCCATCCATTGCAGGCTGGTTTCGCCTTTGATGATCACGGTCAGCGCACCTGGCAATTCGATGCCGAGGGCCTTGTGCACGCCAGCGGCGAACGCGGCGTCGTGGCCATCGCCACGGATGGTCAGGTGACCGAGGAGTTTTTTCTCACGCACGATCACGCCGGCGTTCTTGCGACCCTTGCCCACCAGGCTGGCGAGGTCGGCATGATGCAGCGACGACTCGGCCTTGGCCCCGGTGGTTGGGCGTTGTTGGTAAACATTGGCTGCGGTCATAAAGCACCTGTCCTGAATTCTTTGTCGCCCCCCGCGCCTGGCGCGGGGGGTGATCGATTACACGTTCTGGCGATCGCCTTTCGGATCGAAGAACACCGAAGAAACGATTTCCGCCTCGATCACGCTGCCGTCGGCCAGCGGTGCGAACACCCGCTCACCCATGCGCTTCAAGCCGCCCTTGACCACGCCCATGGCAAACGAATAGCCCAGGGAGTTGTGCAGGTAACTGGAAGTCACGTGACCCACCATGGTCATCGGGATGGCTTGCTTGGTGTTGAACACCAGTTGCGCACCTTCCGGCAGCCATTTGGTCGGATCGATCGGCTTCAGGCCAACCAGCTGTTTGCGCTGATCACGTACACAGTCTTCGCGGTTCATGCCACGCCAGCCGATCCACGAGAACGGTTTGGTGCGACCGACACACCAGCCCATGTTCAGGTCGTCCGGGGTCATCGAGCTGTCAGTGTCCTGACCGACGATGATGAAGCCCTTCTCGGCCCGCAGCACGTGCATGGTTTCAGTGCCATATGGCGTCAGGTTGTACTTCTTGCCAGCATCAACAATTTTTTCCAGCACGCCCATCGCATAGTCGGCCTGCACGTTGACTTCGTACGACAGCTCACCGGTAAACGAAATCCGGAAAATCCGCGCCGGCACGCCACCGACCAGGGCTTCTTTCCAGGTCATGAACGGGAAGGCATCGTTGCTCAGGTCGGCATCGGTGACTTCGCTGAGCAGCTTGCGGCTGTTCGGCCCGGACAGGGTCATGGTTGCCCAGTGATCCGTCACGGAAGTGAAGTACACCTTCAGGTCTGGCCATTCGGTCTGGTGGTAGATTTCCAGCCATTGCAGCACGCGCGCAGCGCCGCCGGTGGTGGTGGTCATCACGAAATGGTTGTCGGCCAGGCATGCAGTCACGCCGTCGTCGAACACCATGCCGTCTTCTTTGCACATCAGGCCGTAGCGCGCCTTGCCCACGTCGAGCTTGGTCCAGGCATTGGTGTAGATGCGGTTGAGGAACTCGCGGGAGTCCGGGCCCTGGATGTCGATCTTGCCCAGGGTCGAAGCGTCCAGCAGGCCGACGCTGTCGCGCACGGCTTTGCATTCGCGTTTAACCGCGGCATGCAGGTCTTCACCGTTTTTCGGGAAGTACCAAGGACGTTTCCACTGACCGACGTCTTCAAATTCGGCGCCGTTCTTCACGTGCCAGTGATGCAGCGCGGTGAAGCGCACCGGCTCGAAGATGTGCCCACAGTGACGACCGGCCACGGCGCCGAAAGTCACCGGCGTGTAGTTCGGACGGAACATGGTGGTGCCCATCTGCGGGATGGTCACGTTCAGCGAACGGGCGGCAATGGCCAGGCCGTTGACGTTGCCGAGCTTGCCCTGATCGGTGCCGAAGCCCAGTGCGGTGTAGCGCTTGACGTGCTCGACCGATTCGAAGCCTTCGCGGGTCGCCAGTTCGATGGCGGCCGCGGTGACGTCGTTCTGCAGGTCGACGAATTGCTTCGGCGCACGGGCAGTGGCTTTCTCGTGAGGCACCTGGAACAGCGCCAGCGTTGGCTCTTCCAGACGGCTCAGGGCTTTGGGCAGTACGCCTTCGACCTTGCCGAAACCGGCTTCGCTGGCAGCGCGAGCACCGCCTTCAAAACCATCGGCCAACGAATCGCCGAGGCTGTAGACGCCATTGATGCCACCGACGCACACGCGTTTCTGCGGTGCTTCGCCCGGTACGAAACCGAGGATGTCTTCACGCCAGATCGGCTTGCCACCCAGGTGCGAAGCCAAGTGAACCACTGGGCTGTAACCGCCGGAACTGGCGACCAGGTCGCAATCGAGCCATTCGCCCGGGCTGGTCACGGTGTGTGCTTTTACATCAATCGCTGCAACGCGAGCGGCGGTCACGTGCTTGCTGCCACGGGCCTCGATCACGGCGCTGCCGGTCAGGATGCGAATGCCTTTGGCACGAGCCTCTTCCACCAGCGCACCGCGAGGGTTGCTGCGGGCATCGGCGATGGCCACCACTTGCAGGCTGGCGTCGAGCCAGTCCAGGGCAACGCGGTAGGCGTGGTCGTTGTTGGTCGACAGCACCAGTTTCTTGCCCGGTGCCACGCCGTAGCGACGTACGTAAGTCGACACAGCGCCGGCGAGCATGTTGCCCGGCACGTCGTTGTTGCCGTAAACCAGTGGACGCTCGTGAGCGCCGGTGGCCAGCACCACGCGCTTGGCGCGAACCCGGTGGATGCGCTGACGCACCTGGCCGATCGGGGCGCGGTCGCCGAGGTGATCGGTGAGGCGCTCGTGAATGGTCAGGAAGTTATGGTCGTGGTAACCGTTGACCGTGGCGCGCGGCAACAGCAGCACGTCGGGGGTGTTTTTCAGCTCGGCGATGACGCTGGCAACCCACTCGGTGGCAGGCTTGCCGTCGAGGCTTTCGCGGGAATCGAGCAGGCTGCCGCCGAACTCTTCCTGCTCATCGGCCAGGATCACACGGGCACCGCTGCGGGCAGCCGCCAGTGCAGCCGCCAGACCCGCAGGGCCAGCGCCGACGATCAGCACGTCGCAGTGCTGGTTCATGTAGTCGTAGGTGTCCGGATCGTTCTCGGTCGGCGAACGGCCAAGACCTGCTGCCTTACGAATGTACTTCTCGTAAGTCATCCAGAACGATTGCGGGTACATGAAGGTTTTGTAGTAGAAGCCCGGTGGCATCAGCTTGCCGCCGACCTTGCCGAGAATCCCCATCATGTCGTTGTTCACGCTTGGCCAGCCGTTGGTGCTGGTGGCGACCAGGCCTTGGTACAGCGCTTGTTGCGTGGCGCGTACGTTCGGGATCTGCGTGGCTTCGGTCGCACCGATCTGCAGCACGGCGTTCGGCTCTTCGGCACCGGCGGCGAAGATGCCGCGTGGGCGCGAATACTTGAAGCTGCGGCCGACGATATCGACACCGTTGGCCAGCAAGGCGGCGGCCAGGGAGTCGCCTTCAAAGCCTTTGTAGACCTGGCCGTTGAAGGTGAAGCTCAGCACTTTGTTGCGGTCGATGCGTCCGCCGTTGGACAGGCGATTGATCTGGCTCATACCTTCTCTCCCAGAGCCGTGGCGGCCGCTTTCGGGCTGTCGGTCTTGTCGGTGAACTGCGGCTTGGTGCCGATCTTGTAGGTTTCGAGAATCTCGTAGGTCACGGTGTCACGGGTCACGTTGAAGTACTGACGGCAACCGGCGACGTGATCCCACAGTTCGTGGTGCAGACCGCGAGGGTTATCGCGGAAGAACATGTAGTCGCCCCACTCCTCGTCGGTGCAGCTGTTCGGATCCAGTGGACGCGGGATGTGCGCCTGGCCGGATGCATGGAATTCCTCTTCGGAGCGCAGTTCGCCACAGTGAGGACAGAAGATATGCAACATAGGGATTTCTCCTGTTAGTGGGCGACTGCTGCAGCGCCGTGTTCGTCGATCAACGCACCGCTGTGGAAGCGGTCGATGGAGAAAGGTGCAGCCAATGGGTGCATTTCACCCTTGGCCAGGCTGGCGGCAAACACGTTGCCCGAGCCAGGTGTTGCCTTGAAGCCACCGGTGCCCCAACCGCAGTTGAAGAACATGTTCGGTACCGGAGTCTTCGAGATGATCGGGCACGCATCCGGCGTGGTGTCGACGATGCCGCCCCACTGACGGTTCATGCGTACGCGCGACAGCACCGGGAACATCTCGACGATGGCCTGGATGGTGTGCTCGATCACCGGGTACGAACCACGCTGGCCGTAGCCGTTGTAGCCGTCGATACCGGCGCCGATCACCAGGTCGCCCTTGTCGGACTGGCTGATGTAACCGTGTACGGCGTTGGACATGATCACACTGTCGATAATCGGCTTGATCGGTTCGGACACCAGCGCTTGCAGCGGGTGCGATTCGATCGGCAGACGGAAACCGGCGAGTTTGGCCATGTGCCCGGAGTTACCGGCAGTCACCACACCAACGCGCTTGGCGCCGATGAAGCCCTTGTTGGTTTCAACACCGATGCACACACCGTTTTCCTTACGGAAACCGATCACTTCGGTCTGCTGGATCAGGTCCACGCCCAAGGCGTCGGCGGCACGGGCAAAGCCCCACGCCACGGCATCGTGACGGGCCACGCCGCCGCGACGCTGGACGGTAGCGCCCATCACCGGGTAGCGGGTGTTCTTCGAGCAGTCGAGGTACGGGATCTCGTCCGCCACTTGCTTGGCATCGAGCAGTTCGCCGTCCACGCCGTTGAGGCGGTTGGCGCTGACCCGACGCTCGGAATCACGAATGTCCTGCAGGGTGTGGCACAGGTTGTAGACGCCACGCTGGGAGAACATCACGTTGTAGTTCAGGTCCTGGGACAGGCCTTCCCACAATTTCATCGCGTGTTCGTACAGGTGCGCCGACTCGTCCCACAGGTAGTTGGAACGCACGATGGTGGTGTTGCGCGCGGTGTTACCGCCGCCCAGCCAGCCTTTCTCGACCACGGCCACGTTGGTGATGCCGTGTTCCTTGGCCAGGTAGTAGGCGGTCGCCAGACCATGCCCGCCACCGCCGACGATGACCACGTCGTAGACCTTTTTCGGGGTCGGCGTGCGCCACATGCGCTGCCAGTTTTCGTGGTGGCTGAGAGAGTGCTTGAAGAGGCCGAAGCCCGAGTAGCGTTGCATAGTCATTTACTCCAAAACCGCACTCAGCGATAAACCGGGAAGTCCGCGCACAGGGCTGCCACATGCTTGGCGACATTGGCCTCGACATCGGCGTCGCCGAGGTTGTCGAGAATGTCGCAGATCCAGCCGGCCAGTTCCGTGCACTGGGCGACCTTGAAGCCGCGAGTGGTCACCGCCGGGGTACCGATACGCAGGCCGGAGGTCACGAACGGTGACTGTGGATCGTTCGGGACAGCGTTCTTGTTCACGGTGATGTGGGCGCGACCGAGTGCTGCGTCCGCCTCTTTACCGGTGAGGCCCTGACGGATCAGGCTGACCAGGAACAGGTGGTTATCGGTACCGCCGGACACTACATCGTAGCCGCGTTTGATAAATACGCCGGCCATTGCCTTGGCGTTGTCGATCACTTGTTGCTGGTAGGCCTTGAAGCCGGGCTCCAGTGCTTCCTTGAAGCACACTGCTTTACCGGCGATGACGTGCATCAACGGGCCGCCCTGGGCACCAGGGAATACTGCGGCGTTGAGCTTCTTCTCGATTTCTTCGTTGGCCTTGGCCAGGATCAGGCCACCACGTGGACCGCGCAGGGTCTTGTGGGTGGTGGTGGTCACTACGTCGGCGTAAGGCAGCGGGTTCGGGTACAGACCAGCAGCGACCAGACCGGCGACGTGAGCCATGTCGACGAACAGCAGGGCACCGACCTTGTCAGCGATCTGGCGGAAACGCGGGAAATCGAGGGTCTTGGAGTAGGCCGAGAAACCGGCGACGATCATCTTCGGCTTGCATTCGACGGCCAGACGCTCGACTTCGTCGTAATCGATCAGCCCGGTCTTGGTATCGATGCCGTACTGCACGGCGTTGTACAGCTTGCCCGAGGACGACACTTTGGCGCCGTGGGTCAGGTGACCGCCGTGGGCCAGGCTCATGCCCAGGATGGTGTCGCCGGCTTGCAACAGGGCCAGGTAAACGGCGCTGTTGGCCGAAGAACCGGAGTGCGGCTGCACGTTGGCGTAATCGGCACCGAACAATTGCTTGGCGCGTTCGATGGCCAGCGCTTCAACCTTGTCGACGTGCTCGCAGCCACCGTAGTAGCGCTTGCCTGGATAGCCTTCGGCGTATTTGTTGGTCAGGCCACTGCCTTGCGCTTGCATCACGCGCTTGCTGGTGTAGTTCTCTGACGCGATCAGCTCGATGTGATCTTCCTGGCGTTGCTCCTCGGCATTCATCGCCGCCAGCAGTGCATCGTCGTAACCCTGGATCTGGTCTTGCTTGCTGAACATCGCGTCTCTCCCAGCGGCATCTATGCGCCATTCGTCTCGGTAAGGCACTGGCGTTACGGCAGTGCCCTTTGGATGCGATGGTATGACCGGCGCAGACAGGTCAAATGCCTATGGACGCCACGCAAAGGTGCGTTTACGACATGAACCGCGGGAGCGGGGTTTTGCACGCCCCTGTAGGAGCTGCCGAAGGCTGCGATCTTTTGATTTGGCTTTTAGAAGATCAAAAGATCGCAGCCTTCGGCAGCTCCTACAGGGGTCAGGCAATGACTTGGCGTAGAGCCAGCAACAGCAGGAAATGCCCGGGATAGAGGGCGTAGGCCCAGCGGCGCATCGGTGGTGGCTGGATGCCTTGGGCATGTCGCAATAGCAGCAGGCCCGACAATGGCGCAATCAGACAAGCGGCAATACCGAGGATCGCCGCACCACTGCCGAACCAGGCAGCGGAATACAGCACTTGCCATTGATTGGCCGCCAGGCACACCAGCCCCGGCAGCAGGCTGAAATAACAGGGCCGCCGGATCACCAGCAACATCGCCAGTGGCAACAGCACGCCGAAGAAGCCGAACATCAATCGCTGCGGGAACAGTGCCGCCAGCACCAAGGCAACGACCGCCAACAGACGCGACTGAACTGGCCCGTGCTGCCAGCCACGGGCCACCAGCAACCCCATGACCAGCGTAGGCAATACATTCAAGGTGTCGTGATCAGGAATGTACATCCGATAGGGAATTTCGCTCAGGGCACTAAACAGCAACAACCAACCGAGGTAGCGCCACTGGCCATCGGTCGCCACTGTACGGACACGCGCCAGGTTCGCCGCCATCGCCAGACAGAACCACGGGAACGCCAATCTGCCCGGCACATACAACAGATCGAGGGAATAACCGACATATCGCAGGTGATYGAGCACCATGCTCAACAGCGCCAGCCACTTGAGCAGATCCAGTGCACCGTCCCTCTGCGTCATGTGCATAATTGCCCAAGGCGTTTGTATTTTTCTGACAGACTCATCCCGTGTGCTCCCCGGACGATCTTCGGTAAAGTGCACATCATCATTGACCAACGAAGCGCCACAAGCGCCTCGATCACGGAAGCCGGCCATGACCGACAAGAGCCAACAATTCGCCAGCGACAACTATTCCGGTATCTGCCCTGAAGCCTGGGCTGCCATGGAACAGGCCAACCACGGCCACCAGCGCGCTTATGGCGACGATGAGTGGACCGCACGCGCCGCGGATCAATTCCGCAAACTGTTCGAAACCGACTGCGAAGTGTTCTTCGCCTTCAACGGCACCGCGGCCAACTCCTTGGCGCTGTCGTCGCTGTGCCAGAGTTACCACAGCGTGATCTGCTCGGAAACCGCCCACGTCGAAACCGACGAATGCGGMGCGCCGGAGTTTTTCTCCAACGGTTCCAAGCTGCTCATCGCCCGCACCGAAAACGGCAAGCTGACCCCGGAATCGATCCGCGAAATCGCCCTCAAGCGCCAAGACATCCACTACCCGAAACCGCGCGTCGTGACCCTGACCCAGGCCACTGAAGTCGGCAGCGTGTACACCCCGGAAGAAATCCGCGCCATCAGCGTCACCTGCAAAGAACTGGGCCTGAACCTGCACATGGACGGTGCCCGCTTCTCCAACGCCTGCGCCTATCTGGGTTGCTCACCAGCCGACCTGACCTGGAAGGCCGGTGTCGACGTGCTGTGCTTTGGCGGTACGAAAAACGGCATGGCGGTGGGCGAAGCGATTCTGTTCTTCAACCACAAACTGGCCGAAGACTTCGACTACCGCTGCAAACAGGCCGGGCAACTGGCGTCGAAGATGCGCTTCCTCTCGGCCCCCTGGGTCGGGATTCTGGAAAACGACGCCTGGCTCAAATACGCCCGCCACGCCAACCACTGCGCGCAGCTGCTGGCCGAACTGGTGAGCGACATCCCTGGCGTGGAACTGATGTTCCCGGTGCAGGCCAACGGCGTGTTCCTGCAACTCTCGGAACCGGCCATCGCCGCACTGACCGCCAAGGGCTGGCGCTTCTACACCTTCATCGGCAACGGCGGTGCACGGTTCATGTGCTCGTGGGACACCGAAGAAGAACGCGTGCGGGAACTGGCGGCGGATATTCGGCACGTGATGACAGCCTGACTCCCTCATCAAACTGATCGTTCCCACGCTCTGCGTGGGAATGCAGCCCATGACGCTCTGCGTCGCATCAGCGGTGAGGCAGGAACGCAGAGCGTCCCAAGAGGCATTCCCACGCAGAGCGTGGGAACGATCATTTAGCGTTCGACTTCAATCCGCAAGACTTGGTCTACATTGACTGCGAGCCCTTTCGATCCGCTCGGATCACACCCATTGGGAGCGTACGCATGTCACTACAAGGCAAAACCCTGTTCATCACCGGCGCCAGTCGCGGGATCGGGCGTGAGATTGCACTGCGGGCCGCGCGGGACGGGGCCAATATCGTGATTGCGGCAAAAAGCGCCGCCCCTCACCCCAAACTGCCTGGCACCATCTTCAGTGTGGCGGCGGAAGTCGAAGCCGCGGGCGGCAAGGCGCTGGCCCTGGAGGTGGATGTGCGCGATGAAGCCATCGTGCGCCAGGCCCTGGCTGACGCCAATGAGCATTTCGGCGGCATCGACGCACTGATCAACAATGCAGGAGCGATCAAGCTGACCGGCGTGCAGCACATCGAACTCAAGCGCTTCGACCTGATGCACCAGATCAACACCCGCGCCGTGCTGCTGTGCAGCCAGGCCGCCCTGCCCTATCTGAAAAAATCCGGCGGCCACATCCTCAACCTGTCACCGCCGCTGAACCTGGCCACCAAATGGTTCGCCCAGTACAGCCCCTACACAGTGACCAAATACGGCATGAGCATGCTGACCCTGGGCATGAGCGAGGAATTCGCTGCTTACGGCATCAGCGTCAACTCCCTCTGGCCGCAGACCATGATCGCCACGGCCGCCATCGAATTTCAGCTCGGATCACGCGAGTCGTTCAAATATGCCCGCACACCCGCGATCATGGCGGATGCCGCCTACATCATTCTCGACAGCAGCGGTCGCAGCATTACCGGTCGGTTATTGATCGATGAGGAGATTTTGCGCGAACAGGGTGCAACCGAGTTTGATCACTATCGATTTGAGCCGGACAGCGACGCGCCGCTGATGCCGGATCTGTTCATTGATTGATGGATCTACACACCCTGTAGGAGCTGCCGAAGGCTGCGATCTTTTGACTTTACTTTTTAAGATCAAGATCAAAAGATCGCAGCCTTCGGTAGCTCCTACGGGAGTTATTCAGTGGCCATCTCGACCGATCAATACTCGATCCGCACGTCACCCTTCGGCACGCTGCAGCAAGACAGGATGTACCCTTCGGCTTCGTCTTCCTCGGTAATCCCGCCGTTGTGGTCCATTTCGACCTCGCCGCCCAGCTTCATCACCTTGCACGTCCCGCAGATCCCCATCCCGCAGGCTTTCGGGATCAGCAGACCCAGCTTGGCCGCCGCCGCATGCACGGTTTCGCCCGGAGCCACGCGAATGCTCTTTCCGGAGGCGGTGAATTCCACCTGGTGCAGATCCGCCGCGTCGACTTCCGGCGCGTCCGCTGCTTGTTCGGCTTGTTCCACGGCGTCGGCACGGGCTTCCGGCGGCGTCGCGCCGAAGGATTCTTCGTGATAACGCTTCATGTCGAAACCCGCCGCCTCGAGCATGCGCTTGACCGCATTCATGTACGGGGTCGGGCCGCAGCAGAAGACTTCACGCTCAAGGAAGTCTGGCGCCATCAGTTCGAGCATCTTGTGGTTCAGGTAACCGCGATAACCGGCCCACGGCTCACCCAGACCATGCTTCTCGCAGATCAGGTGCAGACTGAAGTTGTCGATCCGCGACGCCATGTGCTCCAGTTCGCGGTGGTAAATGATGTCTTTGGGCGAACGGGCGCTGTGGATAAACACCATGTCGACATTGCCGTTGGTGTCGTAGAACCAGCGGGCCATGGACATGACCGGGGTAATGCCGACACCGCCGCTGAGGTAGAGGACTTTTGGCGCGGTGAAGTCCATGGCGTTGAACAGCCCGACCGGCCCGTGCACCGCCAGCTCCTGGCCTTCATGCAGGGTGTCGTGCAGCCAGTTGGACACTTTGCCGCCCGGCACGCGCTTGATGGTCACCGAAAAGCTGTACGGCACCGACGGCGAACTGGAAATGGTGTAGGAGCGCATGATCGGCACGCCTTCGATTTCCAGCTCCAGGGTGACGAACTGCCCGGGCTTGAAGAAGAACAGGATCGGCTGGTCGGCCATAAAGCAGAAGGTGCGCACATCCCAGGTTTCCTGGATGACTTTGACACAACGGACAATGTGTCGACCATTGGCCCAGGTCTGGGTGGTTACCGGGTTCAGGAAGTTGTTGGACATGCTGATCTCCACGGCCGACTACCGGCCTTTATGTTGGCGATTCTGCGTATAGCGCAGCCCCGCCATTTACCTATCTGCGACATTCACATACTTATCGCGACCAGCCCCCAATTACCGGGGGTTGCGCGTCGGGAACAGATTGGGCCATGTCGCCCATGGATAAGGTTCCGAGCAACGCCGGCCCCACACTCGCCCCATACCAAGACATAATCTTTACACCTTGCGTAGCAACCTGAGCAGCAAACCTGATTAGCCACTTTCGCCGGCCACACAGAATGGCCTTGAGGATTAAACGATGGTCACCACTACCCTGAGCCTGGGCGATCCACTGGAACCCGCACGCAAGGCCACCGCACAGATGCTGCAAGAGCGCGAGCGTACTTTCTCGCTGCCGCAGCCGTTTTACTCTGACGAGCGGCTGTTTGATATCGACATGCAGGAAATCTTCCAGAAAGAGTGGTTGATCGCCGGCATGACCTGCGAGATCCCGACCAAGGGCAACTACCTGACCCTGCAGGTCGGCAAGAACCCGATCATCGTGATTCGCGGCGCCGATGGCGTGGTGCATGCGTTCCACAACGTCTGCCGCCATCGTGGTTCACGCCTGTGCACCAGTGAAAAAGGCAAAGTCGCCAAACTGGTCTGCCACTACCACCAGTGGACGTACGAGCTGGACGGTCGCCTGCTGTTCGCCGGCACCGAAATGGGCGCCGACTTCGACATGAAGCAGTACGGCCTCAAGCCGGTAAACGTGAAAACCGCTGGCGGTTACATCTTCATCAGCCTGGCGGAAAACCCGCCAGCCATCGACGACTTCCTGTCGACGCTCAGCCATTACATGGAACCGTACGATATGGAAAACACCAAGGTGGCGGTACAAACCACCTTGATGGAAAAAGCCAACTGGAAACTGGTGCTGGAAAACAACCGCGAGTGCTACCACTGCAACGCGTCGCACCCGGAACTGCTGAAAACCCTGCTGGAATGGGACGACGTCACCGACCCGCGTGCCGACCAGGCCTTCAAGGACCACGTAGCGGCTTCCGCTGCTGCCTGGGAAGCCGAGAAGATCCCTTACGCCCACGCCAGTTTCGGCCTGCGTAACCGTATCGTGCGCATGCCGCTGCTCAAGGGCACCGTATCGATGACCATGGACGGCAAACAAGGCTGCGCCAAACTGATGGGCCGGATCAAGAACCCGGACCTGGGCTCGATGCGCATCCTGCACCTGCCGCACTCGTGGAACCACTGCATGGGCGACCACATCATTGTGTTCACCGTGTGGCCGATCAGCGCCCAGGAAACCATGGTTACCACCAAGTGGATCGTGCACAAGGACGCGGTCGAAGGCGTGGACTATGACGTAGAGCGCATGCGCCAGGTCTGGGATGCGACCAACGACCAGGACCGTCGCCTGGCCGAAGAGAACCAGCGCGGGATCAACTCCACCGCGTACCAGCCAGGGCCTTACTCCAAGACCTATGAGTTCGGTGTGGTGAACTTTGTGGACTGGTACAGCGAGCGTCTGTTGAACAACCTGGGGGCCGAGCCTGCGCCGTACCTCAAAGGTGTGCCGGTTCAGGGTTAATCAAGATCAAAAGATCGCAGCCTGCGGTAGTTCCTACAGGGTTTTGTGTACACCTG
The DNA here is from genome assembly GCF_056406935.1 of Pseudomonas sp. P1_A1. Classification (NCBI taxonomy): domain Bacteria; kingdom Pseudomonadati; phylum Pseudomonadota; class Gammaproteobacteria; order Pseudomonadales; family Pseudomonadaceae; genus Pseudomonas; species Pseudomonas sp. P1_A1. The sequence goes on from NZ_JBFTZE010000012.1 coordinate 126,267, forward strand.
CAGGAGCTGCCGCAGGCTGCGATCTTTTCAACGGCAACGCACAATTACTGTAATACCGAAGACCACCGCACCGACCCATCCTCGCCAATAAACGTCTCTTCGATGTTCTCCCCCACCAGCCGCACCTTCACATAACCGTTCAACACCCGATCCGGGTACGCCTTATCCCGCGCATTTTGCGTTTCCGACCACAGCACCCGCGAATGCCCGTTCAACTCGCTGGCATTGCCGTAAGGAATCGCCCCGTGCCCGGCGCAACGTGCATGCAGCCCACCCTGGGTGGCGTAGCAGATGCCGTTGTGCAAATGCCCCCAGTACCAGTAATCCGGCTCGCGCCCCAAGGCATCACACACCGGCTGATACAACGCCGTCTTGTCATGCCCGGTAATGTCGAAGCCCTGATGATGACTGAGCACCATGATCTTCTTGCGTTGGGGCAGGTCTTTCATCCAGTCGATCTGCTGTTTGTTCAACGCACCGTCCATGTACAGGTTAATCGGATCCGAGGCATAAGCCGTGTCGAGCCCGATCACCAGCCAGTCATCGTTGTACAACGCAAAATAGCTGGTGCCCTGTTGCGCCGGGAAACGCTTGGCCAGTTCCTTGAAGTAGCCATGGGCGCCGCTGTACATCTCGTGGTTGGAGTTGAGGGTGAACGAGCCCTGCTTGCCCATCGGCCAGCCGACCATGTCGACGTCTTCCTGGGAGCGAGTGCCGGCGTAATACACATCCCCCAAATGGATGGTGAAGTCGGCCTGGGCCAGTTGCATCTGATTGGCCACCGCTACTGCCGGGGCATGGCTGTCGAACGGCCCGGTGCCCCAGTCGCCGGCGATGGCCAGTGTCACGTCACTGTCCATGCGCATCAACGCCGGGTTGGTGGCGAACGGTGCGTGATGCCGCAGGTTCTCGATCCACTTGAGCAGCGCTTCGCTCCACAACAGATCCAGCAGCTCCCATTTGCGACAACCGAGCAGGCTGCCGTCCTTGAGCACTCGGGTTTGCAGTTCGTCTACCGATTGCGGCAACGGGCTGGCGTTGCCGATGTGCAGGATCGACAAGCCGTGTGACAACTCCCACGGCACACTCGGTTGATCGTCCGGCAAGTCGCCGTGCTTGAGCACGTATTGCGCCTGATCATGCCCCCGTTGCAGCAGCGCGACGATGGCCTGGTACTCCTCCGGTTCAAGCTCGCTGACGAGCTTCTTCCAAGCCATTTCCAGCCGCGTGAACAGCCCGTGCAGGCGCACCTTCACCTTGTCGTATTCATGTTCCCAATGACTGACCAATGACATATCGACTTCCTCCATCCGTAGTGGGATCACAGGGTTTTCATGAACTCGATAAGCGCCCGCTTATCGAGTTCCGACAACTGCGTGCCGTACAGGTGGCCACCGTTGTGGTTGCCCTCCAGACGCGTGTCGTATTTGAAGTCCGCCGAGGCTTTCACCTGCTCGCCACTGGTGACGAAGCCGACCTTGTCCTTGTCGTAAATGTCGGAACCGGTGAAGAACACCTGCGGCCGCAGTTCCGGTGGTTGCAGCAAATCCCACAGGGTCGGCACCGAACCGTTGTGCAAGTACGGCGCGCGCAACCAGATGCCGTCGGTGGGTGTGTTGCTATAGCTCTGGGTCTTGCGGTAGGCACCAAAGTCGAACGGCGGTTTCTTGAAGCCGTGGAAAGCCGTCACCAGCCCCGTGGTGAACGAGTTCAGCCGATGGGGATCGGTGCCCAGTTCATCAATAGTGGTGGTGACCTGACCGGTGTCGGTGCGACCGAAGTCATGGCAACTGGCGCAATTTTTTTCCCAGACCGGCTTACCCCGGGCGACCTTGGCCTGATCCAGCGCGAACGGCCAGGCCGGTGCCTTGTGGCCCAGCAGCCAATTGGTCACCCGGTTGAAGCTGTCCGGCAGCACCGACTCCGGTGTCGCGCCCACGGCCATGGCCGCCGCGTAGTTGCGCTCATGGATGTCGTTGTTGTTACCGTCCCAGTGCAAGTACAGCGACTCCCGGGGTTTCTGGTTCCAGACTTGCGGCAAGTCGACGGTGCCGATGGTCGAGTCATCCGGGAAGCCGAACACCACCATTTTCGTCGGGTTGAAGGTGTCGGTACGCCCCGGCCCTTGCGGTGCGCGCAGTTGCTGCCAGGCGTAGGCCTGCTTCTGTTTGATCAGCGCGCTGGTGGCCATCGGGATGATCAGATAACGGTTGTACAGCCGCTCGAAAAACCCAAGCTGGAACTTGCTGTTGATCGCAGTCATCACCGCGTCGGGAGTGAATTTCGGGTCGCTGGCGCAATCGTAGGCGAACCACTGGAAGGCCTGCAGTTGCAGGGTATTGGCCGGCGCGGAGGCCACCGGGGTAGCAACGTCGCTGGCATTGGCGCGGTAGGAGCCGGTGTGGCACAAGGCGCAGTTGGGCTCCACGGTGGGGTAGCCGATCTGCCGCTTGGCCATGCCGATCGGCAGGTCCTTGCCGTTCTCGTAGAGGAAACCGAACACTTCGTAGCCGCCGGGCTTCGGCAGTTTCTCCGGGCACATCTGCGGCAACACGGCGAACAGGTAATAGGGAATCCGCGCTTCGATGCCCAAGCCGATAGCGGCGTACTTGTAGTGGTCTTCGTCGGAAGCRTATTGCTCGGCCGGCACCACTCGCAGCATCTGGTACCAGGTTTCGTAGCTGATAAACCCAAGCGCCAGCACCACGACCAGTGTGGCGACCTTGAAGCTGTGCCGCTTCCAGCGTCGCGCCCACGCTGCGCACCACTCACGCCAGCCGTCGCGAAGCAACGCGAACGGCCGATTGGCCGGCGCGCTGCCCAGGTACAGCAGAATCCCCAGGATCAGGAACATGCCCAGATCGCCCAGCAGCATCGGCACAAACACCTGGGCCTGGTTGCTGGTGTTGATCAGGTAGATCCAGAACGCCACGGCGACCAACCGCGACAACACGCACAGCCACGAATGCACCACATATTTGGGAGCATTGAAGCCTGACGGCATGTAAAACAGGCTGATCCCCACCAGCAACATGCCGGCGTTCTCCAGCCAAGGATCGGAGAGCTGAGGAGGCATCCCGAGCATCGAGGTCAGCAACGCCGGCGCGAACAGCGCCGGAATCGCGAAGACCATGTTCATTGCGATGCCTATCCAGATGAAGCGTTGAAACCAGCGGATGTAACTGTCCATGGCATCCCTTTCCTTTTGTCCATTTCAAGCGCGACACCGCCCCGTAGGAGCTGCCGCAGGCTGCGATCTTTTGCCTCTAAAAGATCAAGATCAGAAGATCGCAGCCTGCGGCAGCTCCTACGGTGAGTGCGTCAACCCTGAGCGGTTTTCTCCAGGTGCTGCAGGATGATCGGGTACACATCGACCACCGCGTTCTTGCCGAACATGCAGTCGATATGCCCGTAACCCGGTACCACATGCCGGCTGTAGCGCTCCGGTCCATGGACTTTGCACACGCGCTCATAGGTCCTGAGCGTGCTTTCGGGCAAGTAGCACTGGTTGTCTTCGCCGCTGATGAAGCAGATCGGCATGGTCAGCCGGTCGAAGTGCGGCATGTAGACGTCCTGGCCCTTGAAGTCCACCAGATGGCCTTTGCGCAGGATCAGCGCCAGGTGCTCGAAGGTCTGTATGTTCGACTCGCCGAACAACTCGTGCAGGTTGTCGTGCAGGGTTTCGTTGAGTGTGTCGTGGCGGTACAGCGACGCGTACATGAAGGTGATGCGGTGGCACACCGGGTTGGTGCAGTAACCTTGAGCCTCGATGCGGGCGTAGATGTTGAGGGCCTTGTCGTAGAGTTTGTTGAACCAGCTCTCCTTGTTGTCGGCATACGCGGTGAGGGATTTGATGCCGATGGCGTCGAGCATCCCCGGCAAATGCAGACCGGCCTTCAGCCCCGTTGCGGTGGCGACCACCGTGTCCGCGGCGATCTGCGAACAGACCACCGAGCGCACGCCCTGCAAACCGGCCAGCAGCGACATGAAGAAGGTCGTCGCGCCGTAGCAATGCACCACGCACTGCACGTCAGCGGCGAGGGTTGCCTGCTGGATATGCTCGATGGCGGCCTTGAAGTCGTACTGGGCAATCTGGTCGCCGTTCCATTCGTGTTTGCTGGCCGGCAGCAGGATGCTGACCCGGAAATCCAGGAGCCAGACGTCGTACTCGTGCTTGCACAGGTATTCCAGCAGATTGGTCTGGATAGTGTCGGTGGAGAAAATATTCGAGCCCACCCCCAAACCATGCACCAGCATCACCGGCCCCTTGCTGCCGCCCTGATAACGGGTCAGGCGTAGCTGGACGCTGTCTTCGGTCTGGAAGAACTGCACGCTTGGCGTCGGCGCATCCAGCGGCCGTTTCTGCCGGGGCGGCGCATCGGGGTTGAAGTAGATATCGCCGGCGAATACCCCGCCGTAGCTCTCCCACAAGATGCCGGCGAAGAACTTGCCGAACCGCGCCAGCCCCTCAATGCGCTCGCGTTCGTTGCGTGCATTGAGCACCTTCATGGTGGTCATCTGCTTGGCAAAATCGGCCGGCTCGATGTGCATCACCCCCGAGCCGATCACTTCGCCCGTCTTGTCCGGTCCGCGATACAACGTCACGTAGAGCGTACTGGTGTCGTGCCAGACGTTCAGCACGCCGTTGTCTTCGGGCACGGTCTTGAATGCGCTGAAGTAATAATCGCTGCCGTCCTCGGCGGTCAGTTTCATGTCGTAGTTCATGTGCCGCACGCCGACCTGTTCCTGATACTCCTCGAACAGATTGAACACACCATTGCTGGCGGTCAGCGGTTCGGGCGACAGCCCCGGCGCATCCAGGGTACCGACCAGCGTCGCGGCGTGTTCCGGCTCCTTGATCATGCGATTGAGGTCGTTGGCGGTGATGGTCAAGGTGAACTCGATCGGAGAGTTATCCGACTTGCCGCGTTTGGCCGCCGCTTCGTAGAGTTTTAGATCGGTGCCCTGGGGCTGGGTGAAATCTTTGGAGAAATAGCCCTTCATGGTTTCGGTGAACTGCACGCCGAGGGTCGGCGCCACCACCGGCTTACGCGGTGCCGAGGGCAGTGTGTAGTCGATGTGCCACCCGCGATCGGCGGCCAGCAGGCCCATGTTGCGCTCGCTCACGGCAGAGATGGTCAGCAGCGGATTGACCGCCAGTGAGGTCGGGATCACCGCGCCGTCGGCCACGTACAGCCCGGCATAGACATCGGTGCCGCTGACGCCGCTGAACACCTGGCCCTTGTGGTTGACCACGCCTTGCGCTGCATCCTCACCCATCACACAACCGCCCAATGGGTGCACGGAAACAATGCTGTGTTTGAGCAGCTCGGTCCAGATCGGGTTCTCAACCCAGATCCCGCCCAAGGCCTTGGTGCTCTGGTGCAGGCGCTCGTTACCGATCTTGACGTTCTCCTGCTCGCCAACGCCCGGCCAGTCGATGCGCAACTGATCCTTGCTGTCGAGCACCATGCGCCCCTTGCCGTCGTCGTGGCTCATGATCAGGTAGGTCTGCATGTTGTGCAGGGCGCCGTGGTACGGGCCGCGCAGGAAACTGTCGGTTTCACGCTCCGCGTACTTGAGCTTGCCGGTGAAGCTGTCATCGGTGGGTTTGCCGATCAACCCGGCGAATGTGGCCATGCTCGGCACCATCGGCCGGCCCAGCGCGCCGGGGATCGAGCCTTCTTCAATGACCATGCGGCTGCGCCAGTCGCCTTCGGTGCGCATGTCGATGATCGAGGTGATGCACGGGCCGACCGGTTTCATCTCCTTGGCCGGATGGGCGCCGAAACCGATGCCATTGATCGTTTCATCACAGTTGTGGCCGAAACCGAGGATGTCGCCGTTGCCGCTCATGTTTTCGCCAAGCTGATTGGACGTCGACAGGCCTTTGTCCCGAGAGCGCAGGAGGATTTCGGTGGAGCCCAGGGTGCCGGCAGACACCACGACAATGTCCGCCTTGACGAACAGCGTCGGCGCGGAGAATTTCTCACGGCCGCTGTCCAGGTATTGAAAGTGCACGATCCAGCCGTCGCCGTCGCGCTCCAGATGCCGCACCTCGGCCTGGCAGAAAATCTCCGCGCCGTGGTTCCAGGCATCCGGCAGGTAATTCATCAACGTGGTGTTCTTGGCCTTGTTGTTACAGCCCGAAACGCAGTCGCCGCAGTGGTTGCACGGCAATTGCTCGACGCCGACGTGGTTGAGGTTGTTCGGCAGTTTGTCGAAAGTCACGTTGATCGGCGGCTTGTAGAAGTGCGCGCCTTGCTTGAGGTAATCGGCCGACTTCTGGTTAGCCTCGAGTTTGGGCAAGGTCGGAGCGGTTTTCGGATAGGGATTGGGCTTGAGCATCTCCCGAGCCCGGGCGTAACCGTCCTTGAGCAGCGTGTCACGATGTTCACGTACCGCCTGCGGCCAACGCGGGTCGTCGAACACACCGGGCTCCGGTTCCAGCGCGACGTTGGCGTTGATCAGCGACGTGCCGCCCAGGCCGCAACCGACCACTACGTTCTGCTGGGCGTTGACGTGCAGGTCGAACAGCCCGGTGCGCGAGCCGATGTGCCCGTCCGGGTCATGCACTTGCAGCTCTTCAGTGGCCGCCAGCATCGTATTGGGGTATTCGCCGGGCTGGATTTCCCGGCCTCGCTCCAACAGGCATACCCGCTTGCCGGCCCGGGACAGGCGCGACGCCGCGATCCCGCCGCCGTAGCCGGAGCCGATGACGATCACGTCGTAATGTTCCTTGATATCGCTGATGGGCGTGGCGATCCGTGTCATGGGTCATTTCCTCTCAGGCAGATGGAGCAACTCTGCGGTTGCCTGCAATCGATAGACGAACAAACGCCTGGTCACCGGGCACGGTCGGGTCTCAATGGCAGCGGCGTTATGGCATAAGGAGACCAGGCGCTATAGACGAGCGCGCTGATTGGCGGCGCGACGATGAATCCGCTTGTGCAACGAGGTGGCGGATGTCGGGACACAGGTCACGCAGGGGCTGGGGTGCGAATGTGGCTGCGAGCGATGTGGCTGGCTATCCATCACGCGTTCTCCCTGAACCAGATGTGGATAAGCGATGGCTGTCCGTGTGCCATGAGAGTGAAGACAGGCGACAGATCGAAGTCAAGGAAGTGCCTTAGAACTGTATGAAATCTGATCTATCGCGTTCCGGCCTATACGGGCCGTGGCTTACAGGGTTCAGCGAACAAGTTATCCACATCTCCACCCACAGCAAATGGGGACAACGGCGGGTGACAGGCTAAATCTATTCACAAAAACCGAAGAAAAACCGTGACTTATCCAGAAGCAGGGTTTTAGCCAGGCACTGGTTGTTTTTTAATCAGAAGCTTACAGGCCACGTTTTACATAGCGTGCAGGGGATGGCGAACACCTTATCCACAGAAGCACCAACAGACTTTGGGGGCAACTTTGCGGTCTCTGTGGAAAACCGCTCAAACCCGCGAGGATTCGGGGTTTACGGGACGATTAGCGGAGGAAAACGCCGAATTGAACAATATTTGATCAATCCACTGAAATCCGCGATCTGTATGGCCTGTAGCGGACAGCGAACATCTTATCCACAGAAGCGCCAACAGAGATTGGGGGCAAGTGCCAGCCAGTGAGTGACGTTACTCTGTGGAAAAAGCCCGAAAAAACCGTGGCTTAGGCTGGTTGTTTTTTGTACGGAGGGCTGCAGGGCTTGATTGGCATGGGGTGTGGCGAGGGGCGAACATGTTATCCACAGAAGCGCTAACAGGGATTGTGGGTAACCCAGATACTTGCCCCGCATCTACGGTATCGGGAGTACATATCCATTTCTGCGGTAACGACGGCTGGCGGTTTCGCTCTTACAGCGAGTCACTTTGGAAAAGCCCCAAAGTAACCAAAGGGCTCTTGCCCCTTTCGTTCGGTGCCTCGCCTAGGCTCGGCATACCCTCGCTCCGGTCCTGCTCCGTGGGCCCGCCGCCATCGGCCATCCATGGCCGGGGGCGGCTAACCCGGCATCCATGCCGGGTTGCCCACTGCGCAGAACCTCCACTCGGCCTCTCGAGGGGGCGGTGCGTCAAAATCAAAAGCAAGGCGGCCTACCGGCCGGCCTGATCTCACGTGCACACATTTCCCTGTAGGAGCTGTCGAGCGAAGCGAGGCTGCGATCTTTTGATCTTGCTGTGGCTTCTGCTTTGGCTTTGGATCTGCCGCCCCTTTCCCAGAGGCCGAACGCAGGCGTTGCGCAGGGGGCACCGCGGCAAGGATGCCGCGGTAGCCGCCCCCGGCCATGGATGGCCGATGGCGGCGGGCCCCCGGAGCAATGCCGGAGTGAGGGCATGCCGAGCCTAGGCGAGGCACCGAATGGAGGGGCAAAAGCGCTTTGGTTACTTTCGCGCTTTTCGAAAGTGACTCGCTGTAAAAGCGAAACCGCCAGCCGCCGTGACCGCAGAAACGGATATGTACTCCATCAAAAACGGGAAGCCCCTAAGCCCGATGCATGAGATAGGCATCACCCGTCACCCGAATCATCGGATGAGGAACGACCTGACAAGTTTTGACGATCCCAAAACCATGGCGCTCATAAAAACGCCGGGCCCCGGTATTCGCTGCATAGTCGATCAGGCTCAGGCCGTTGAGTTCCAGTTGATCAGCGCGATGTTGAGCGTGCTCCAGAAAGCGCACACCCAGCCCCTTGTTTCGCCACCCCTCATGCAGGGCCAGGCTCGAAATATAAAGGGTATCGGGGACTTCCATGTCGGCGTAAGGCGCCAGGACCGGATCAGTCACCGGAGCCGCCAACGGATCGTGACGCGTCACGTAACTGTGCATCATGCCGATGACCCGCCCCTGTGCCTGCGCGATAACGCAGTTCTGATAGGAGAAATCGACATCTTCACGGGCGTAACGAATGGCCCCCACTTCCAGCAGATCCTGCCCGGGCTCCGCCAGCTGGCTCCAGATGTAATCCGAAGCGCCCTCTGACGAAATCTGGAACAAACGGGCAATCTCGCGCGCATCCGTGCGCAATGCCGGACGAAATTCAACTTCCATTGATGTAACTCCCCAGAATACGAGCGACCTTCTTAGCGTGCAGGTTGATGCGTCACAACCGGCCAGGCCAACGGTTTTATGACCGGTTGTCGCTATCGCTCAACCCTGACGGACCACGCCTTCTTCAATCAGCAACTTGAGGATGGCTTCAGCGCCCGCCTGCGCGGTCACGCCCTTGAGCACTTGCCCACCGCCGCCACTGGCCTTGGCCGTCGCGGCTTTCATGCGGTCGGCACCGCTCTTGGCCTTGATCACTTTCAAGCGTTTGGGTCGTGGCTTGGCCGGTTGCAGCGTGGCCACCGCCAGCAGTTCATCGTCGACCACTTCAACTTCATCGGCCTGCAACACCCCGCGTCGCGCCGGACCGTAGGCACTTTGTCGAGGCTTGGGCGCTGCGTTATCCACAGTCGCCAGAAACGGCAGGCGCACTTTCAAGCGACGGCGTTGACCGCGAGGCAAGGCTTGCAGTACCAGCGCCGAACCACCGTCGATGGATTCGACTTGCGCCAACCCCACCACCAGCGGCCAGCCGAGGCTTTCGGCCAGCAGGAACGGCAACATGCCCGAGCCTTCACCGGTTTCCGCCTGGCTGCCGGTCAACACCACCTGCGCCCCGGCGTCACGCAAATAGTCGGTCAACGCTGGCAGCGCATCTGCGCCGACCGGTTGTTCCAGCACATGCAATTGTTCCAGGCCCATGCCCAGATAGGCACGCAGCGCCGGTTCCGCAACGTCGCCGGCGTGCAGCACTTGCAGGTTATCCCCAGCCAGTTGCAGACCCAGCTCAACGGCCCGCGCGTCCTGCTCGGCGCGGCGCGGCCGGCCGGAGGTCGGGTGGGCGCCGATGGACACCAGGCTGATGATTTTCGTGCTCATAACCCTTTCCTTCCCTTAAGCCGCATCGCGCTTGGCGTCGTTGCGGTAAGCCTCTACCGCATCGATCAAGGCTTGAAGAATCTCGGCGCTCTCGCCGATCACCGACAGGTCGGCCCGTTTGATCATGTCGCAACCCGGATCGAGGTTGATCGCCACCACCTTGTCGCAGGCACCGATGCCTTGCAGGTGCTGGATCGCCCCGGAAATCCCCACCGCCACGTAAACCCGCGCGGTTACCCAGGTGCCGGACGCGCCGACCTGACGGTCGCGTGCCATGAAACCATCGTCCACCGCCACCCGCGACGCACCTTCGGTCGCGCCCAACGCTTCGGCCGTCCTGTGGAAAAGTCCCCAGTCCTTGACCCCGTTGCCGCCAGAGAAGATGAACTCGGCTTCGGCCATCGGAATCGCCGCCGGGTCCACCGCCACCGCGCCCAGATCTTCGATCCGCGACAGGCTGCGAGCGACCGTTGTGGATAACTCCACCGGCAACGCTTCGTGACGGGTTTCGCTGACCGGTTCGGCGCATTCGGCAGCCGCCAGAATCAGGCGTGCCACTGGCCGCGCAAGGTCCTGCAAACCGGCACCGGCACGGCCGATGCACTCTTGATCCTTGACCTGCCAGACCCGCGTGGCCGGGCGTTCGCCCAGTGCGGCAGCAAAGCGTCGACCCAGCTCGCCGCCACCACTGCGGCTGTCCGGCAGCAGCCAGTGACGCGGGCTGAACTGGTTATCCACAGCCCGCAGGCCCTGGACGCGTTGTTCCGGTGCATAACCGCTGAATTCGTCGCCTTCCAGTACCAGCAAGCGGTCAACGCCAGCCGTGGCGAAGGCGTTTTCCTTGTGCTCACCGAAGACCACCGCCAATACCGCGCCGTCCTTGCCGGCCAACTGATGGGCCAGGCCGAGCAAATCGCGGTCGTGGCTGCTCAAGCGGCCGCCGACCATGTCCGGCACCACGCTGATGTAGAACGCGGGTGCAGCCACTTGATGCAGCGGCAATTGCACTTCAACCGTGGCCGAGCGTTTAGTCGCCCCGCCTTGCTGAGCGCCACTGCGGTCGATCCGTTTGATCCCGTTGGGACCGATAAAACCGATCCCGTGAGGATTCTTGCGGATGACGCCGTTAGGCCCCATCCAGCTGTGTTGCGCCGGTTGCATGGCCGCGTGCAGCGGGTGCAGACGGTTGCGGGCGATCCATTCAGCGCGAGGGTCGCGGCGGATAATGTCGCTCATCAATGCACCTCCGCAGGTTCACGTTTGGCCGGTGCCGAGGGCTTTCCCGGCGCGGCGTCTTCGAGCAGCGCATCAGCCACCAGTTCGGCGATGTCCTTGATCAACGGCCGTGGCTCGACCACGCCCTCAAGCATCGCGGTGCACTGTGGACAACCCACGGCCACCAGTTCGGCGCCGGTTTCGCGGATGTCTTCCATGCGCATGTCAGGGATCCGTTGCTTGCCCGGAATGTCGGTGATCGGCGCACCGCCACCGCCGCCGCAGCAGCGCGAACGGAAACCGGAACGCTGCATTTCCTTGATCTCGATGCCCAGGGCGCGCAGCACTTCGCGTGGTGCCTCGTATTCGCCGTTGTAGCGGCCGAGGTAGCACGGGTCGTGATAAGTCACGCTGTTGCCTTTGTGCTGACCGAGGTTCAGTGCGCCTTCGCCGATGATCTCCGCCATGTAAGTGCTGTGGTGCTGCACGAGGTAGTTGCCATCGAAGGCGCCGTATTCGTTTTTCAGCACATGGAAGCTGTGCGGGTCGCAGGTGACGATGCGGTTGAAGCGATATTTGGCCAGGGTCTGGATGTTGCGTTTGGCCAACAGCTGGAACGTCGCCTCGTCGCCCAGACGCCGAGCCACGTCACCGCTGTCGCGCTCTTCAAGGCCCAGCACTGCGAAGTCGACCTTGGCCGCTTTCAGCACTTTGACGAAGGCGCGCAGGGTGCGCTGGTTGCGCATGTCGAAGGCACCGTCGCCGACCCAGAACAGCACGTCGGTGGTTTTCTTTTCGCTGAGCAGGTTCAGGTTCAGATCCGCCGCCCAGTTCATCCGCCCGCCCGGCGCGAAGCCGCCAGGGTTGTCGGTGGCGATCAGGTTTTCCAGGACTTCGGCGCCCTTGTTCGGGGTCGCGCCTTTTTCCAGGGTCAGATGGCGGCGCATGTCGACGATGGCGTCGACGTGCTCGATCATCATCGGGCACTCCTCGACACAGGCACGGCACGTGGTGCAGGACCACAGGGTTTCAGCGTCCACCAGACCATTGACGATCGGTTGATGCGGATTACCGGCGTGCTCACCGATCGGCTTGCCTGGGTAGGGGCTGCCGGCGAACTTGGCATCGGTGCCACCGGCCAGACCGACGACCATGTCCTGAATCAGTTTCTTCGGGTTCAGCGGCTGGCCGGCGGCGAACGCCGGGCACGCAGCTTCACATTTACCGCACTGCACGCAGGCATCGAAGCCGAGCAGTTGGTTCCAGGTGAAATCCTTGGGTTTTTCCACGCCCAGTGGCGCGGTCGGGTCGTTCAGATCCAGCGGCTTCAAGCCAGTGGAACGACCACCGCCAAACCGTTCAGAGCGACGGTGCCAGGCCAGGTGCAGGGCACCGGCGAAGGCGTGCTTCATCGGCCCGCCCCAGGTCATGCCGAAGAACAGTTCCGACACGCCCCACAGCACGCCGACGCCGAGGATCGCCGCCAGCACCCAACCACCGAAGTTTTCCGGAAGGATGCCCGCCACCGGCAGGGTCAACAGGAAGAACGACGCCGAGAATGCCAGCAGGCTTTTCGGCAGGCGCATCCACGGACCTTTGGACAACCGGGCCGGTGGGTTGCGGCGGCGCAGGAACACAAAGATCGCACCGACGAACATCACTGCCGTCATCAACAGCAACGCATAACCGAGAATGCGGTTATGCAGGCCGAAACCGTGAACCAGAATCGCCAGGACAATGGACGCCACCGCACCACCGGCCGTGGCGACGTGAGTATTGGCGATGTATTTGTCCCGCGCGACGACGTGGTGCAAATCGACCATGTAACGCTTGGGCATGGCGAACAGACCGCCGATCAGGTCGACTTTCGAAGCCCGGCCCTGACGCCACATAGCCACCCGCCGCAACGCGCCCAGGACAGCCAGGCCCAGGGCAGCAAACAACAGGATTGGAAGAAGGGTGTTCAACATGTGGAGCTCCCACCAGTACATCTTGGAGAAACGCGGTCGGCGTAGGAGCTGCCGAAGGCTGCGATCTTTTGATCTTCATGAGGCGCGACATACCAAGATCAAAAGATCGCAGCCTCCGGCAGCTCCTACAGGGGGTTAGCCCGGCTTAGAAATCCTTGCACAACCGCAACGCGTCATAGATCGCCGCGTGGGTGTTGCGCTGGGCTACGCAGTCGCCGATGCGGAACAGCAAGTAGCCGTCGCCCGCCTGGCTCAGCGAAGGTTGTGGCTTGATCGCGAACAGGGCTTCGATGTCCATCTGGCCTTTGTTGCGCGAGCCTTCCTTCATGGCGTAGTAGATTTCTTCGTCCGGACGCACGCCGTTCTCGACGACCACCTGGTCCACCACCCGCTCCTCTTTGGCGCCGGTGTATTCGTTTTCCAGTACCGCCACCAGCTTGTCGCCTTCGCGATAGACCTTTTCCAGCATCATGTCGCCGGTCATGATCACTTCTTTCGGGTACATGCTGCGGTAGTAAGTCGGGAACGACGTACCGCCGATGGCCACGCCCGGCTTGATGTCGTCAGTGACGATCTCGACCTGGCTGCCCTTGTCGGCGAGGAAGTCGGCCGTCGACATCCCGGTGAACTCACAAATGGTGTCGTAGACCAGCACGTTCTTGCCCGGCGCCACTTTGCCGTCGAGGATGTCCCAGCTGCTGACCACCAGGCCTTCAGCCGCGCCCCAGTGCTCGTTCTGCTCCAGGAACGGATGGCCGCCGACAGCGAGCACCACGACGTCCGGACGCAGGTCGAGAATGGTCGCCGCATCCGCCGCTACGCCCAGGCGCAGGTCGACTTTCAAACGCGCCAGTTCCAGCTGGAACCAACGGGTGATACCGGCAATCTGGTCCCGTTGCGGGGCTTTCGACGCGGTAGTGATCTGCCCGCCGATGAATTCTTTCTTCTCGAACAGGGTCACGTCGTGACCACGTTCGGCCGATACACGAGCAGCTTCCATCCCGGCAGGGCCGGCACCGACCACCACGACTTTGCGCTTCGGCCCGGTGGATTTCTCGATGATGTGCGGCACGCCCATGTATTCACGGGAGGTCGCGGCGTTCTGGATGCACAAGACATCCAAGCCCTGGTACTGACGGTCGATGCAGTAGTTGGCGCCCACACACTGTTTGATCTGGTCGACCTGGCCCATCTTGATCTTGGCGATCAGGTGCGGGTCGGCGATGTGAGCGCGGGTCATGCCGACCATGTCGACGTAACCGCCTTCCAGAATACGGGTTGCCTGGTTCGGGTCCTTGATGTTCTGCGCGTGCAGCACGGGAGCCTTCACCACTTCCTTGATACCGGCAGCCAGATGCAGGAACGGCTCCGGCGGATAACTCATGTTCGGAATAACGTTGGCCAGGGTGTTGTGGGTGTCGCAACCCGAGCCCACGACACCGATGAAGTCGATCATGCCGGTGTCGTCGTAGTACTTGGCGATCTGCTTCATGTCCTCATGGCTCAGGCCATCAGGGTGGAATTCGTCACCACAGATACGGATACCAACGCAGAAGTCCGGACCGACTTCCTTGCGCACAGCCTTGATCACTTCCAGGCCGAAACGCATGCGGTTCTCGAAGCTGCCGCCCCATTCGTCGGTACGCTTGTTGACTCGCGGGCTCCAGAACTGGTCGATCATGTGCTGGTGCACGGCAGACAGCTCGACGCCATCCAGGCCACCGGCCTTGGCACGCGCCGCGGCGCTGGCGTAGTTGCCGATCACCCGCCAGATTTCTTCCGGCTCGATGGTTTTGCAGGTCGCGCGGTGCACCGGCTCGCGGATGCCCGACGGCGACAGCAGGGTTGGCCAATGCTCACCGTCCCAGCGGGAGCGGCGACCCATGTGGGTAATCTGGATCATGATCTTGGCGCCATGCTTGTGCATGGCATCGGCCAGGTTCTGGAAGTGCGGAATAATCCGGTCGTCGGCCAGGTTGACCGACTTCCACCAGCCTTGCGGGCTGTCGATGGCCACGCTGGAGGAACCGCCGCAAATCGCCARGCCGATCCCGCCCTTGGCTTTCTCTTCGTAATACTTGACGTACCGATCGGTGGTCATGCCGCCGTCGGTGGCGTAGACCTCAGCGTGCGCGGTGCTGAGCACGCGGTTGCGGATGGTCAGTTTGCCGATCTGGATCGGCTGGAACATTGCTTCGAAAGCCATGGCGGGTTCCTCGACTTACAACGGCTTGACGGTGAACAAACCGTCGTCGTGGCCTTCTTCGGAGCCACCGTAAACTTGTTCGGCGACGGTGCGGATCTTGCTGCCGCGAGCAGCCAGGATCTGGTCCATGGCGCCGGCGAACCAGCCAGTGAACATGTAGTCGACCTTGCGCCCGACCTTGCCGTACACGTAGACGAATGCGGAGTGTTCGAGCTTGACGCTGGCGGTGCCTTTGTCGAGGTYGATGTCCTGGATCTTGAACAGGCCCCAGCCGCGCTGCGACAGGCGCTTCATGTAGTGCTCGAACACCGCGACGCCTTCCAGGCCGTGGCATTCAGCTTCTTTTTCACACCAGTGCCAGGCGGACTTGTAGCCGGCCTTGTAGAGGATTTCGGCGTAGGCGTCGGCGCCCAGCACTTCCTCGATGCCCATGTGGTTGTTGACGAAGAAGTGACGCGGCACGTACAGCATCGGCAGGGCGTCGGAGGTCCAGACACCGGTTTCGCTGTCGACTTCGATTGGCAATTGCGGGGCGATCTTGGCCATGGAAACTTAACTCCAGAAAATTCGTTGTGTTGCCCCCGGCACGAACGGCCGGGGGAAAGGATTCTTCAGATGCGGCGGCTTATTCGCCCCAAACGTCTTTCAAAACGTTGACCCAGTTTTCGCCCATGATCTTGCGCACGACGCGCTCGGAATGGCCGCGCTTGAGCAGGGTTTCGGTCAGGTTCGGGAACTCGCCCACGGTGCGGATGCCCAGCGGGTTGATGATCTTGCCGAAGCTGGTCAGACGGCGGGCGTAGCCCTTGTCATGGGTCAGGTATTCGAAGAAGTCCTGGCCATGGCCCTGGGTGAAGTCGGTGCCGATGCCGATGGCGTCTTCGCCGACGATGTTCATGGTGTATTCGATGGCTTCGGCGTAATCGTCGATGGTCGAATCGATACCCTTGGCCAGGAACGGCGCGAACATGGTCACGCCGACGAAACCGCCGTGATCGGCGATGAACTTCAGTTCTTCATCGGACTTGTTGCGCGGGTGCACTTTCAGGCCCGACGGCAGGCAATGGGAGTAGCAGACCGGCTTCTTGGATTCGAGGATGACTTCTTCGGAGGTCTTCGAGCCGACGTGGGACAGGTCGCACATGACACCAACGCGGTTCATCTCGGCAACGATTTCACGACCGAAACCCGACAGGCCGCCATCGCGCTCGTAGCAACCGGTACCGACCAGGTTCTGGGTGTTGTAGCACATCTGCACAATACCGACGCCCAGCTGCTTGAAGACCTCGACATAGCCGATCTGGTCTTCGAAGGCGTGAGCGTTCTGGAAGCCGAACAGGATGCCGGTCTTACCCTGCTCCTTGGCTTTGCGGATGTCGGCGGTAGTGCGCACCGGGATCACCAGGTCGCTGTTCTCGCGAATCAGCTTCTGACTGGCGGCGATGTTGTTGACAGTGGCCTGGAAGCCCTCCCACACCGACACGGTGCAGTTGGCCGCGGTCAGACCGCCCTTGCGCATGTCTTCGAACAGCTCACGGTTCCACTTGGCAATGATCAGGCCGTCGATAACGATGCTGTCGGCGTGTAATTCGGCTGGGCTCATCAGGCAGTCCCCTATTAGCGATTCATGCGCCGAATCGTGTGCCGGCGCTTTGGGGCCAGCATATGCCTGAGGGACGGTGCAGCCGGGTGCAAAAACGACAGGGGAATTGCCGAAAGCGTCAATCCGCGACAAAGGGTCGCCAACCGACATGATTGCCTACCTGTTCAAGCCCGTTCGCATGGGCCAGAATTCGCCGCATCACTGGATGCATTACTGAATTTAGGGGCGGCGACGCAATGAAATCAATCTTCCTGGCTTTGGCACTGATAGCGACCGGCGTACAGGCGGCCGAAGAAGCCGACGACAACCCCTGCGACGCCGTCGCAAACGAAGTCCAGACTCTGGAATGCTCGGCTTACAGCAGGAATACCGCAGAACAACTGCTGAGCGACAACTACCAAAACCTGAGCGAGCGCATGCAAACGCGCTACGGCAGTAACAAGGCGCAACTGGCCGACATCACCGCCAAAATCAAGACTGCGCAACAACAATGGCTGAAGACCCGGGATGCCGATTGCGCGGTGGAAGCGTTCCCGGCGACGAGCGGCAGTAAAGCCTTCAACATTGCGCAAAATGATTGCGTGGCGCGGATGAGTGACGAGCGGTCGGAGTTTTTGGAGTCGATTGGGCAGGAGTGATCCTGAATCGTCCGTCGAAAGCTGGTAGCCCTACCAGCTTTTACCCTCAATAAAGACCTTTCCCACAAGCCTCACTGAGCAAGCCTACAATTCCCCGCCGAGCAAGGCTTAACGCAGTTTTTTCGAGCAACATGCTGACAAATTTCATTTGTTGGCCACCTGAAAAATATAAGTAAATATTCGCAAATCTTATAAAAGACTTATATTCTTCCATGAACAGCATTCACTGGACTCGAAAGGCCGTTAAGCAGCTCTTGAAATTGCATTCCGTTCATCAGATCCAGGTTAGGGATGCCATCACGGCGCTAGCTGGTATGCCTGACGCAGGCAATGTCAAAGTACTGGTTGGTCATGACTACGCCTATCGACTGCGAGTCGGTAGTTATCGGGTTATGTTCGACTGGGATGGCGCGATCAAAGTGGTCAGTATCCAAGAGGTCAAAAACGCGATGAACGCCCCTACTGACATTCAAATCATCAACGACGCGGAGGGAAAACCGGCATTCGTAGTCATTCCATACGCGCAGTATGTGGCACAAAAAATTGAGCCCGATCTGATCCCCCATGAAGTGGTCAGTCGCATCGTCGACGGCGCGACGCCAATTCGTGCCTGGCGTGAACACCTGAACCTTACGCAGGATGAAGTGGCCAGACGCATGGGCATCTCCCAACCGGCCTTTGCCCAGCAGGAAACGGTTGCCAAGCCCCGCAAGGCCACGCGTGAGAAAATCGCCGCGGCTTTTGGCATCACCGCCAATCAACTAGAGCTGTAAGCTGCACGCCAGCATCAGGAAAAGGGATTCAAATGAAAATCTGCGGTATCGAAATCAAAGGCAGCGAAGCAATCCTTGCCGTGGCCTCCCTCGACGATCAGGGGCTGACCCACGTCGCGCTGGCCACCAAGAAAATCGCCCTCGACGATAACGACGAAGCCGCCAACGTCAAAGTCTTTGCCGCTCAGGTGGCGTCGTTTATTCGTGAGAATTCAATCGACCGGATCGCAATCAAGAAGCGCAGCAAGAAAGGTGAGTTCGCCGGTGGGCCGACCACGTTCAAGATCGAAGGGGTTTTCCAGTTGCTGGAAAATTGCGAGGTGACGCTGCTGTCGCCGCAAACCATCAATGCGCAGAACAAAAAGTTCGACTTTGAACTGCCGGCCACGCTGAACAAGTATCAGCACGAGGCTTACAAAGCGGCGTGCTCGGCACTGATGAAGAAGTAACGACGTAATCCTGTAGGAGGTCGGTTTCAGGCCTTCTGGCTTTGTCGGCGATCCTCCCGCGGGCACCGCTCAAACCTCGCCCGATAACTGCGGGTGAAATACGATGGCGATTCAAACCCGCAGGCGATACTCACCTCCAGCACACTCATGTCCGTCTGGCGCAGCAGCTGCCGCGCCTTCTCCAGCCTTAATCGCAGATAGAAATTGCTCGGCGTGTCGTTCAGGTGCAGGCGAAACAGGCGCTCTAGCTGACGCCGGGTCACTTTGATCGATTCCGCCAGCTCCAAAGTGCTGAGCGGCGGTTCGCTGTGCTGTTCCATCTCCCCAATGACATGCACCAGTTTCTTGTTGCTGATGCCATATCGCGTGGCGACTTCCATGCGTTGGTGGTCTTTGCGCGGACGGATGCGCCCGAGTACGAATTGTTCGCTGACCTGAATCGCCAGTTCCGGGCCATGGGCCTGACCGATGAGGTCAAGCATCAGGTCAATAGAGGCGGTGCCGCCGGCGGAGGTGATGCGCCGACGGTCGATCTCGAACAGTTCCTGGGTGACGCTCAGCTGTGGATAAGATTCCTTGAAGGCGTCGATGGCTTCCCAGTGCAGGGTCAGGCGATGGCCGTCGAGCAGGCCGGCCTCGGCGAGGATGAAGCTGCCGGTGTCGATGGCGCCGAGGGTCACGCCTTCGTTGTCCAGGCGGCGCAACCAATGCTCCAGGGCCGGAGTGGTGAACTTCAGCGGTTCGAAACCGGCGACCACCAGCAAAGTCGCACCTTTCTTCAGCGGCTCCAGCGCTGCATCGGCGTTGACCGACATGCCGTTACTGGCCAGAACCGCCCCGCCATCGGCGCTCAACACATGCCAGCGGTACAGCTCGCCACGAAAACGATTGGCGACCCGCAGCGGCTCGATCGCCGAGATAAAACCGATCGCCGAAAAACCCGGCATCAACAAGAAGTAGAAATCCTGGGACATGGAGCGCACTCGACTGGCAGGTAACGAGAGGGCGGGAAGCGTG
The DNA here is from genome assembly GCF_056406935.1 of Pseudomonas sp. P1_A1. NCBI lineage: Bacteria > Pseudomonadati > Pseudomonadota > Gammaproteobacteria > Pseudomonadales > Pseudomonadaceae > Pseudomonas > Pseudomonas sp. P1_A1. The sequence goes on from NZ_JBFTZE010000012.1 coordinate 146,047, forward strand.
TGGACGTTGATACGCCACTTGCAAGAGGCATTCAAGTGCGCAGGTCGCCGCAGTGCAAGAGCTGGTCGCCGCAGTGCGTTTTCACGGGGGCGTTGCTGCGTAACTTGGCATCACCGGCACACGAAGATGCCGGACCCCACAATAACGACCTGCCGAGGAACCCGACATGAAACGACTGATCAGCAGCTGTGTTCTTGCACTCAGCGGTACCGCTTTCTTGAGCGCCAGTGTCATGGCAGCCGAACCCGCGTCGTGCCAGAACGTGCGCATGGGCGTAGTGAACTGGACCGACGTGATCGCCACCAGCGCCATGACCCAGGTCCTGCTCGACGGCCTCGGCTACAGCACCAAACAAACCAGCGCCTCCCAGCAAATCGTCTTTGCCGGCATTCGCGACCAGCGCCTGGATTTGTTCCTGGGCTACTGGAACCCGCTGATGACCCAGACCATCACGCCGTTTGTCGATGCCAAGCAGGTCAAAGTGCTTGAAGCGCCAAGCCTCAAGGACGCCCGCGCCACCCTCGCCGTTCCGACTTACCTCGCCGACAAGGGCCTGAAAACCTTCGCCGACATCGCCAAGTTTGAAAAAGAACTGGGCGGCAAGATCTACGGCATCGAACCTGGCTCGGGCGCTAACACCCAGATCAAGGCGATGATCGCCAAGAACCAGTTCGGCCTCGGCAAGTTCCAGCTGGTCGAGTCCAGCGAAGCCGGCATGCTGGCGGCAGTAGATCGCGCGGTACGCCGCAAGGAAGCCGTGGTGTTCTTCGGCTGGGCGCCGCACCCGATGAACGTCAACGTGAAGATGACCTACCTCACCGGCAGCGACGACGCCCTCGGCCCGAACGAAGGCATGGCCACGGTCTGGACCGTCACCTCGCCGAACTACGCGCAGCAATGCCCGAACGTCGGTCGCCTGCTGAGTAACCTGACGTTCACCGCCGAAGACGAGAGCCGGATGATGCAGCCGCTGCTGGATCACAAGGACGCTTTCGAATCGGCCAAACAGTGGCTCAAGGATCATCCGCAAGACAAGCAACGCTGGCTTGAAGGCGTGACCACCTTCGATGGCAAACCGGCCGCTGAAAACCTGAAGCTGACCAGCAAATAGAACCGAAATGAACCACCGATTCGCAGCCCGATGCGGGCTGCGAGCGGGATAGACACGCCAAAGCTCCGCCAAAAAACTCAAGCCTGAAGGAAACCGCCTCATGAACCACGACGTCATCATCACCTGCGCACTCACCGGTGCTGGCGACACGACCGCCAAGAGCCCACACGTGCCGGTCACCCCGAAACAAATTGCCGCGGCCGCCGTGGAGGCCGCCAAGGCGGGCGCTACCGTGGTCCACTGCCACGTTCGCGACCCACAAACCGGCAAGTTCAGCCGTGACGTGGCGCTGTACCGCGAAGTGATGGAGCGCATCCGCGAGGCGGACGTCGACATCATCGTCAACCTCACTGCCGGCATGGGCGGCGATCTGGAAATCGGCGCAGGCGAGAACCCGATGGAATTCGGCCCGAACACCGATCTGGTCGGCCCACTGACCCGTCTGGCCCACGTCGAAGAATTGCTGCCGGAAATCTGCACCCTGGATTGCGGCACCCTGAACTTCGGCGACGGCGACACCATTTACGTGTCCACCCCTGCCCAGCTGCGTGCTGGCGCCAAACGCATTCAAGAGCTGGGCGTCAAGCCTGAGCTGGAAATCTTCGACACCGGTCACCTGTGGTTCGCCAAGCAGATGATCAAGGAAGGCCTGCTGGATAACCCATTGTTCCAGCTGTGCCTGGGCATCCCGTGGGGTGCGCCAGCGGATACCACCACCATGAAAGCCATGGTCGACAACCTGCCGGCCAATGCGGTCTGGGCGGCGTTCGGCATCGGGCGCATGCAGATGCCGATGGCGGCGCAAGCGGTGCTGCTCGGCGGTAACGTGCGGGTTGGTCTGGAAGACAACCTGTGGCTGGACAAGGGCGTGTTGGCGACTAACGGCCAACTGGTTGAACGCGCTTCGCAAATCCTCAGCCGCCTCGGCGCCCGCGTTCTGACCCCGGCCGAAGGCCGGGCAAAAATGGGCCTGACCAAGCGCGGTTGAAACAAATCACCCTTTCCCCCTGTGGGAGCGAGTTTGTGTGGCGAGGGGGCTTGCCCCCGTTGGGTCGCGAAGCGGTCCGACAAGCCCCATCGCCAAACAGGCTCGCTCCCACATTTTTTTGAGCCCAATTCAGGAAGTCGCCATGAGCTTTATCACTGATATCAAAACCTTCGCAGCACTGGGCAGCGGTGTCATCGGCAGCGGCTGGGTGTCCCGCGCCCTCGCCCACGGCCTCGATGTGGTGGCCTGGGACCCGGCGCCCGGTGCCGAAGCGGCGCTGCGCAAACGCGTCGCCAATGCCTGGGGCGCGCTGGAGAAACAAGGCCTGGCACCCGGCGCATCGCAGGATCGGCTGCGCTTTGTCGCCACCATCGAAGAATGTGTTCGCGACGCGGATTTCATTCAGGAAAGCGCCCCTGAGCGTCTGGAACTGAAACTGGAACTGCACAGCAAAATCAGCGCGGCGGCCAAGCCCAATGCGTTGATCGGTTCCAGCACCTCGGGACTATTGCCGAGCGAGTTTTACGAGAGTTCGACGCACCCGGAACGCTGCGTGGTCGGGCACCCGTTCAACCCGGTTTATCTGCTGCCATTGGTGGAAGTGGTCGGCGGCAAGAACACCGCGCCAGAAGCGGTGCAAGCGGCGATGAAAGTCTATGAATCCCTGGGGATGCGCCCGCTGCATGTGCGCAAGGAAGTGCCGGGATTTATCGCCGACCGTTTGCTCGAAGCCTTGTGGCGTGAGGCGCTGCACCTGGTCAACGACGGCGTGGCGACCACGGGTGAAATCGACGATGCGATTCGTTTTGGCGCGGGTCTGCGCTGGTCGTTCATGGGCACCTTCCTGACTTACACCCTGGCGGGCGGCGATGCCGGGATGCGGCACTTCATGGCGCAGTTCGGGCCAGCGTTGCAGTTGCCCTGGACGTACCTGCCGGCACCGGAGCTAACCGACAAGTTGATTGACGATGTGGTGGATGGCACCCGCGATCAGTTGGGCAAACACAGCATCTCGGCACTGGAACGCTATCGTGACGATTGCTTGCTGGCGGTGCTGGAGGCGGTGAAGACCACCAAAGAGAAGCATGGGATGGCCTTCAGCGAATAACCCTTCGCACAGATCGTTCCCACGCTCTGCGTGGGAATGCAGCCCGGGACGCTCCGCGTTCCAAAGGCGTGACGCAGAGCGTCACAGGAAGCGTTCCCACGCAGAGCGTGGGAACGATCACGTTCGGAGATAAAGATGCCCACCCTCACCACCTACCAAACCAGAATCATCCCCGACTGGGTCGACTACAACGGCCATCTGCGCGATGCCTTCTACCTGCTGATTTTCAGCTACGCCACTGACTCGTTGATGGATCGGCTGGGTATGGACAGCAACAACCGCGAGGCCAGCGGCCACTCGCTGTTTACCCTCGAACTGCACCTCAATTACCTGCACGAAGTGAAGCTCGATGCTGACGTCGAAGTGCGAACCCAGATCATCGGCCACGACAGCAAACGCCTGCACCTCTATCACAGCCTGCATCTGGTCGGTGACGACAAGGAACTGGCCGGCAACGAACAAATGCTGCTCCACGTTGATCTCGCCGGTCCGCGATCCGCGCCGTTCAGCGAAGCCACGTTAAGCAAGCTGCAAGCCATCGTCGCCGAGCAAACCGACCTTCCAGCCCCCGACTACATTGGCCGAGTGATCGCTTTACCGCCTAAAAAATGACAAGGAGATCGCCATTGAACACCGCCGCCGCTTTTGCCGACTTCCGTACTTACCCGTTGATCAGCGCGTTGACCGCCGTGCAAACCCTGGCGGACCGTATTCACGTGCAATGGGCTGACGGTCGTCTCAGCCCTTTCCATCACCAATGGTTGCGCGACAACTGCCCGTGCCCGCTGTGTGTCTACACCGTGACGCGCGAACAGGTGCTGGAAATCGTCGATGTCGCGCAAGACCTGACGCCGTCAAAGGCAGATGTCGATGCCGAAGGTTGCCTCAACGTCGAGTGGCAAGACGGCCACCTCAGCCGCTTCGATCCCGGCTGGTTACGCGCCCATGCCTACGACGACGATTCCCGCGCCGAACGTCGCGCCGCCAAGCCCAAAAGCCAGCTGTGGAACAGCAACCTGAAGCTGCCGGTATTCGACTACCAGGCGCTGATGAACGACAACGGCGCCTTGTTGCAATGGCTGTTGGCGGTGCGCGACCTCGGCCTGACCCAAGTGCGCGGCGTGCCCACCGAACCCGGCTCGCTGAAGCTGATCGCCCAGCGGATTTCGTTCATCCGCGAGAGCAATTTCGGCGTGCTGTTCAACGTGCAATCCAAGGCCGATGCCGACAGCAATGCCTACACCGCCTTCAACCTGCCACTGCACAGCGATTTGCCGACCCGGGAGTTGCAACCGGGGCTGCAATTTCTGCATTGCCTGGTGAATGACGCCGACGGTGGCGAGAGTATTTTCGTCGACGGCTTTGCCATCGCCCAAGCCTTGCGCCAGGAAGACCCCGAGGCGTTTCAAGCCTTGTGTGAAATCCCCGTGGAGTTCCGCAACAAGGACCGCCACAGCGACTACCGCTGCCTGGCGCCGATCATCGCACTGGATGCGTTCGGGCAAGTGTCGGAAATCCGCATGGCGAACTTTCTGCGTGGGCCATTCGATGCTTCAGTGGAGCAGATGCCCAGGCTGTATCGCGCTTACCGGCGCTTCATTGCGATGACCCGCGAGGCGCGTTTCCGGGTGATGACACGGCTCAACCCCGGCGAGTTGTGGTGCTTCGACAACCGCCGCACCCTCCACGCCCGCAACGCCTTCGACCCCGCCACCGGCGCCCGGCATTTCCAGGGGTGCTATGTCGACCGGGATGAATTGCTGTCGCGCATTCTCGTTTTACAACGCTAGACCGCGTCATCGTTCATCGCGGGCAAGCCACGCTCCCACAGGTTACTCACGCCCCCTGTGGGAGCGTGGCTTGTCGGATCGCCGCACCGCCGCGATGGCGTCCGCACAAACAACACAAATTCTGGATTCGCAGGCAAAAAAAACCCCGATCAAGCCGTGACAAGATCGGAGCTGAGGAGGGTACTGTTGAGGAGCTGATGCGCGAGGGTGACCAAACCTTCGTGGAGCCAGCTGAGTCCAGTGTGCCTACTCCCATCCTTAGCAAGTTAGCCGAAAGCGACCTGTTCATAGGTATTGCGGCCATTGCGACAAATCGTCCTTGCCGACGCCTACAGCCCCTACCAGAATCGAACCACGACACCGTTCCCTGAAGAAGGATTGCGTCATGATGCACGCCGATTTGATTGACCAGGAAGACCTGTTGGGCCAGCTAAAATCGTTGGGTTTTCAAGTACCGAGTGGCTCTACAGCCGAGCAGGCTTGCGAGTGTGCGGTGCGAGGCTTGAACGATGAACGGGCGATGACGCTGCGGACCATGGTCAAGCAGATGTACACCAGCAGCGCGACCATCCTGCCGGCCGTGCGCCAGGCGATCGACAAGCAATTGCTGCCTGCGTTGGCGGAGTATCAGCAAAGCCGTAGCGCCTGAGTACCGCCTCGCCATGATCATTCCCACGCTCTGCGTGGGAATGCAGCCCGGGACGCTCCGCGTCCCTGCCGAAGCGGACGCAGAGCGTCCATTGAGGCATTCCCACGCAGAGCGTGGGAACGATCAGAGCTTTAGAGCCTTACGCTAGCAAACGTCGATTCATTACGCGCCTGGCTCAACGCCGACAGCGGCCCGGACAACGGCGACAGCACCAATGCTTGCGGCAGTGGCATCATCGCCACTTGTTGCGTGGTGTTGGAGCCTACGCGCTCGTCACGCGGTGGAATGCCGAAGTATTCGCGGTAGCACTTGGAGAAGTGCGGCGTGGACACGAACCCACACACCGACGCCACTTCGATGATCGACATCGGCGTTTGCTTGAGCAGTTGCCGGGCGCGGATCAGGCGCAGTTTCAGGTAGTAACGCGACGGCGAGCAGTGCAGGTATTTCTGGAACAGCCGCTCCAACTGACGACGCGAAACGGCGACATAAACCGCCAGTTCATCGAGGTCGATCGGCTCTTCGAGGTTGGCCTCCATCAACGCGACGATTTCCTGCAACTTCGGCTGGTTGGTGCCGAGCATGTGCTTGAGCGGCACGCGCTGGTGATCCTGCTCGTTGCGGATGCGCTCGTAGACGAACATCTCCGAAATCGCGGCCGACAGTTCACGGCCATGATCGCGGCTGATCAGGTGCAGCATCATGTCCAGCGGCGCGGTGCCGCCGGAGCTGGTGAACCGGTTACGGTCCAGGGTGAACAGCCGGGTGCTCATGGCCACCCGAGGGAAAGCTTCCTGCATAGCGGCCAGACATTCCCAGTGCACGCTGCAATCGAAACCGTCCAGCAGGCCGGCGCACGCCAGGGCCCAGCTGCCGGTGCACACCGCGCCGAGACGACGGGACTGACGCGCCTGGCTTTGCAGCCACGACACATGCTCACGGGTTACGGTGCGCTGAATGCCGATGCCGCCACAGACAATGACGGTGTCCATGGGTGGTGCTTTGTGCATGGAGGCGTCGGGGGTGATCTGCAGGCCGTCACTGGCCCAGACCTGACCGCCATCGACGGTGAGCGTGGTCCAGCGATACAGCTCGCGGCCGGACAATTGGTTGGCCATACGCAGGGGTTCTACTGCGGAGGCCAGAGAAATCAGCGTGAAATTGTCCAGCAGCAGAAAGCCGATGGATTGAGGCGCACGGTTCTGGGGTTGGGCCCCGGAGTTGAACGTCGTCATCGCGGTATCTCCTCACACAAAGCGGGTGATGGCCTCAGGCGGAGGCTCTTTTTATTGCCATCGTTCTCGCGTGGGAGACGGGCTTTGTAATGACAGAGCAATTGCCATGCCTAAATTGAATGCGCGTTCAATAACTCCTGAAAACGACGTCGCGATGCGTCTAGATATGGCGCGCAGAGATAAGAGGTTAAAAGTGCCATCAAAGGCCCCAAACCCGTGCCCCCGTTGCGTGTGAGCAAATCGGTAGCACTTGTGGGAACAGGTCTGCGACGCGGCGGTCAAGAGTGTCACCGCTGGCACAGGTGACGAACGGTCAGGGTTTGAATTTGATCCCCGACCGGAGAGGTGGGCTTGCCTGTTTGCGACGCGCCAAAAGGTGGCGCGTTTTAGTGCGCGTGTTCACTTGGTGCGCAGTTTTGACTGGTCTGGTGTAGCACATGAGGTCTTTGTGGAGAGCAGGCTTGCCCCCTCTCCACAGGTCAACTCGGTTTCAGCACTCCACCGCGCTAACCGCCAAACCACCGCGCGACGTCTCTTTATATTTGTCGTGCATGTCGGCACCGGTGTCACGCATGGTGCGGATCACCCGGTCCAGCGAGATAAAGTGCTGACCGTCACCGCGCAGCGCCATCTGCGCCGCGTTGATCGCTTTCACCGCGGCAATCGCATTGCGCTCGATACATGGCACCTGCACCAGCCCACCCACCGGGTCGCAGGTCAAGCCGAGGTTATGCTCCAGGCCGATTTCCGCCGCGTTACACAACTGCTCCGGCGTGGCACCAAGAACCTCCGCCAACCCGGCTGCCGCCATGGCGCAAGCCGAACCGACTTCGCCCTGGCAACCGACTTCGGCACCGGAGATCGAGGCGTTCTTCTTGCACAGAATCCCCACCGCCGCGGCACTAAGGAAGTAATCGACCACGTTGGCGTCAGTCACTGCCTCGCTGAATTTCATAAAGTAGTGCAACACCGCCGGAATGATCCCCGCCGCACCGTTGGTCGGTGCCGTGACCATGCGCCCGCCGGCAGCGTTTTCTTCGTTGACCGCCAACGCGAACAGGTTGACCCACTCCATCGCGCTCAAGGTCGAGCCGATCACGTTGGGCTTGTTCAGCTCTTGCAAGCTGCGGTGCAACTTGGCCGCGCGACGGCGCACATTAAGACCACCGGGCAGGATGCCTTCGTGCTTGAGGCCTTGCTCCACACAATCCTGCATGGCGCGCCAGAGCTTCATCAGGCCGCTGCGGATTTCTTCTTCGCTGCGCCAGACTTTCTCGTTGGCCATCATCAATTCGGCCACGCGCAGGTTGTGCTTCTTGCACAGGCTGAGCAATTCGACGGCACTGGAGAAGTCGTAAGGCAACACGGTGTTATCCAGATCCACCACACCGCTGGAAGCTTGCGCCTCGTCGACGACAAAACCGCCGCCGATGGAATAGTAGGTGTCGCGATGCAGCTCGCCGTGATCGCCTTCGGCGACCAGGGTCATGGCGTTCGGATGGAACGGCAGGTTCTCGTCGATCAGGCGCATGTCCCGGGCCCAGATGAACGGGACCGACAAACGACCGTCGAGCAATAGCGTTTGGGTTTCACGCAAGGCTTCTATACGGATGCCGATTTGCGACGGATCGATCGCGTCGGGCCACTCGCCCATCAGCCCCATGATCACCGCGTTGTCGCTGCCGTGGCCGATGCCGGTGGCCGAGAGCGATCCATATAGCTGAACTTCGACGCGACACACCTGCTCCAGAAGCCCCCGCTCGCGCAAATCTTGCACGAACAGCGCCGCGGCGCGCATAGGCCCCACGGTGTGCGAACTGGAAGGGCCGATGCCGATTTTGAACAGGTCGAAAACACTGATAGCCATTACTGCTGAACTCCTGGATGTGCCTGCTCCAGGCGCAAAAGCGCCCAGTGACGGAGCTGCTACGCTCAAGCTGCAATCCGTCGAGATGGCCGCATCATCAGGCTTTTACCATGTCGTTCAACGTCTCACACCGACGCACTCATGCCCACTAGCGCCGCGGGTCTCTTACGCAATGTTTTCGCCGTTTTTTTGYGGATCAGAGGGGCAAATCGGGCTGAAAAAAGCTGTAAACGACGTCACCGACACTGGATGCGACCATCCCTGTACTGGTTACGACGCACCCTGTAGGCGTCAGATTTTCACTGGTACATGATCGTATCGACTCGATTGCAAGGCGCTGTGGTAGAGCTGTCTCCAAAACGCCATCCAACCGCAACAGATAAGTGCGGTGGTCCAGTCGGAACACTGCCAAAAAAAACACTTAGGAGTCGCCCCTATGAAAGGTTCCCCGTCGTTGTTGTTGGCCGCCATGCTGAGTCTGCCGTTCCTGGCTCAAGCCGCGGAACCGGCCCAATGCAGCACCGTAAACTTCTCCGATGTCGGCTGGACGGACATTACCGCGACCACCGCGACCACCAGCGTTGTGCTCAACGCCCTCGGCTACAAGACCAAGACCACGATGATTTCGGTGCCGGTGACCTACAAGTCCCTGGCCGACGGCAAGAACATGGACGTCTTCCTGGGTAACTGGATGCCGACCATGGAAAACGACATCAAGGCCTATCGGGATGCCGGCACCGTGGAAACCGTGCGCACCAACCTCAAAGGCGCCAAATACACCCTCGCCGTGCCACAAGCGCTGTACGACAAAGGGCTGCATGACTTTGCCGACATCGCCAAATTCAAGAAAGAACTCGACGGCAAGATCTACGGTATCGAGCCAGGCAACGACGGCAACCGTCTGATCCAGAGCATGATCGACAAAGACGCCTTCGGTCTCAAAACCGCCGGGTTCAAAGTCGTCGAGTCCAGCGAAGCGGGCATGCTGTCACAAGTCGACCGCGCGCAAAAACGCGACACCGCGGTGGTATTCCTCGGCTGGGCACCGCACCCGATGAACAAGCGTTTCAAGATTCAATACTTGACCGGTGGTGATGACTTCTTCGGCCCGGACTTCGGTGCCGCAACAGTTGCGACCAACACTCGCAAGGGGTATACCCAAGAGTGCAGCAACGTCGGCCAACTGCTGAAAAACCTGGAATTTACCGTCGATATGGAAAGCTCTCTGATGGGCAACATCCTGGACGACAAAATGAAGCCTGAAGCGGCCGCCAAGGCCTGGCTCAAAAACAATCCACAGGTGCTCGATACCTGGCTCGCTGGCGTGACCACCATTGACGGTAAACCTGGCCTGGAAGCCGTGAAAACCAAGCTTGCGCAGCCTTGAATTAGGAAGCATCGCTTACGCCGGGCGAGCCAGCTCGCCCGGGCTGTTTATTTCCTTGCATGCGGACGTTCACTACCATGCTGATTGATCAGAAAATACCTTTAGGCCAGTACATCGCGAGCTTCGTTGAATGGTTGACGCAACACGGCGCCAGCACCTTCGACGCCATCGCCGTGTCACTGGAAACGATGATCCACGGCGTGACTTTTGCGCTGACCTGGTTCAACCCGCTGGCATTGATCGGCCTCATCGCGCTACTGGCACATTTCATCCAACGCAAATGGGGCCTGACCGTTTTCGTCATCGCCTCCTTTCTGCTGATCCTCAATCTGGGGTACTGGCAGGAAACCATGGAAACCCTCGCCCAGGTGTTGTTCGCCACCCTGGTCTGCGTGGTAATCGGCGTGCCGTTGGGCATCGTCGCCGCGCACAAACCGATGTTCTACACACTGATGCGGCCGGTGCTCGATCTGATGCAGACCGTGCCGACTTTCGTGTACCTCATTCCTACCCTGACCCTCTTCGGTCTGGGTGTGGTCCCGGGTCTGATCTCGACGGTGGTGTTCGCGATTGCCGCGCCCATCCGCCTGACCTACCTGGGCATCCGCGATGTTCCGGACGAACTGATGGACGCCGGCAAGGCCTTTGGCTGCTCGCGCCGTCAGTTGCTCTCGCGCATCGAACTGCCTCACGCCATGCCAAGCATCGCGGCCGGTATCACCCAGTGCATCATGCTGTCGTTGTCGATGGTGGTGATTGCGGCACTGGTGGGCGCCGACGGCCTGGGCAAACCCGTGGTCAACGCACTGAACACTGCTGATATCGCACTGGGCTTCGAAGCAGGCCTGGCGATCGTACTGCTGGCGATCATGCTCGACCGTATCTGCAAACAACCCGAAGCCAAAGTAGGGGGTGACGCATGAGCATTATTCGCTTCGAAGACGTGGACGTGATCTTCTCCAAAGATCCACGCGCGGCTCTCAAACTGCTCGACCAGGGCATGACCCGCAACGAGATTCTGAAAAAGACCGGGCAAATCGTCGGTGTCGAAAAGGCCAGCCTGGACATCGAGAAAGGTGAAATCTGTGTACTGATGGGCCTGTCCGGCTCTGGCAAATCCAGCCTGTTGCGCTGTATCAACGGCCTCAACACCGTTAGCCGTGGCAAGTTGTTCGTCGAACACGAAGGCCGGCAGATCGACATCGCATCCTGCACCCCGGCGGAGCTGAAAATGATGCGCACCAAGCGCATCGCGATGGTGTTCCAGAAGTTCGCCCTGATGCCTTGGCTGACGGTGCGCGAGAACATCAGCTTCGGTCTGGAAATGCAGGGTCGCCCCGAGAAAGAACGCCGCAAACTGGTGGACGAGAAACTTGAGCTGGTGGGCCTGACCCAGTGGCGCAACAAGAAACCCAATGAGCTCTCCGGCGGCATGCAGCAGCGTGTCGGCCTGGCCCGTGCGCTGGCGATGGACGCCGACATCCTGCTGATGGACGAACCGTTCTCGGCCCTCGACCCGCTGATTCGCCAAGGCCTGCAAGACGAACTGCTGGAATTGCAAAACAAGCTGAGCAAGACCATCGTCTTCGTGAGCCACGACCTCGATGAAGCCCTGAAGCTGGGCAGCCGTATCGCTATCATGAAAGACGGCCGGATCATCCAGTACAGCGTGCCGGAAGAAATCGTCCTGAACCCTGCGGACGATTACGTGCGCACCTTCGTCGCCCACACCAATCCGCTGAACGTATTGTGTGGTCGCAGCCTGATGCGCACCCTGGACAACTGCAAACGCATCAACGGTTCGGTGTGCCTGGATCCGGGCGGCGATTCGTGGCTGGACCTGGCCGAAGGCAACACCATCAAAGGCGCACGCCAGAATGGCTCGAGCCTGGACCTGCAGAACTGGATACCGGGGCAAGCGGTTGAAGCCCTGGGTCGTCGACCAACGCTGGTGGACTCCAACATCGGCATGCGCGATGCACTGCAGATTCGTTACCAGACCGGCAACAAGCTGGTGCTGCACGACAACAACAAAGTGGTCGGGATCCTGGGCGACAGCGAGCTGTACCACGCGCTGCTCGGCAAGAACCTGGGGTAAGCAAGACAGCAGATACAAAAACGCCGCGAGATGATCGCGGCGTTTTTGTTTGAAGAAGATCAAAAGATCGCAGCCTTCGGCAGCTCCTACGCCGAACGCATTCCCCTGTAGGAGCTGCCGAAGGCTGCGATCTTTGTGGACGCGCTGAGCGTCACAGGAGGCATCCCTTTGCAGCGCGTGGGAACGATCGACAAGGCACAAAAAAGGGGCTCTATTGAGCCCCTTCTGTTTTAGCTGTAGACCCGGCCAAGCAGCTGCCGATGGCTTTCAAACTGATCGAGCACGTCACGGGTGATCTGATCCTGAGTGAAGCCCATCAAGTCGTAGTCCTGGCTGCCGTTGTGCAGGTACACCTCGGCGCGGTAGTAACGTGCACGCGGTTCATCGGCACTTTCGGCCGACACCGTTTCGCTCGCCGCCGCCAGATAACCGTCCAGGCTCACTTCGTAGACAAAAGGGTTGCCCTCTTCCATCTCGATCCGCAGGCCCATGCAGCGCTTGGCTTTACCCAGCAACGTCTGCACGTCCAGGCCCTTGCCACGCAGTTGAACCACGGCCTCTTCCAGCGCCGGGCTGACTTGCTTGTCCATGAAACGCTGAACGATCGATTGGTTCGGTTGCAGATCCAGCTGAGTCAGACGCTCGCTGAAACCGCGACGACCGCGTGCCGCCAACTCCGCTTGCTCCTGTTCGACCTGCACGTCCTGGCGCATGGCCTTGTGCAAACCGAACATGAAGAACACCAGCACCACCGAGAATGGCAGCCCCGCCAGCACCACCATGGTTTGCATGGCTTCGAAGTTACCGGCGAACAGCAAACCGATGGTCACCAGGGTGATCACCACCGACCAGAAAATCCGCAGCCAGTGCGGCGCGTCTTCGTCGACGTTGCCGCCCTTGCACGAAAGGTTGGCCATCATCACCGCGCCGGARTCCGCCGGGGTCAGGAACAGCACGAAACCAACAAAAATCGACACGCCGATTACAACTTTCGACGCCGGGTAATGCTCAAGCAACTGGTAGATCGACATCGACGGCTGCTCGAGCGCCGTCTTCCCGAGTTCCACCGCCCCATGGTTCATCACCAGGTCCAGAGCCGAGTTACCGAAGATCGACAGCCATGCCAGGGTGAAACCCAGCGGGATCAGCAGCACACCGGCGACCAGTTCACGCACCGTGCGACCACGAGAAATACGCGCGATGAACATGCCGACAAATGGCGCCCAGGAAATCCACCAGGCCCAGTAGAACAGGGTCCACAGGCCCAACCAGCGGTCAGACTTCTCACTGTCGCCTTCATACACGTAGAGGTCGAAGGTCTTCAGCACCACGCCATTCAGGTAGTCACCGATGTTCTGCACAAAGCCGTTGAGCAGGTGCAAGGTCGGGCCGAACAACAGCACGAAAATCAGCAGACCGCTGAACAGCACGATGTTCAGGTTGGACAGACGACGAATGCCGTTTTCCACGCCGGACACGGCAGCGATGGTCGCCACGGTGCTCATCACGATGATCACGATCAGCAGATTGGTGTTGCTGTGTTCCATACCGAACAGGTTTTCCAGCCCCGACGACACTTGCAGCGAACCGATCCCCAGGTTCGTCACCAGCCCCAGCAGGGTCACGAACATGCCGAAGCCGTCCACCGCATGACCGGCCGCGCCTTTGACCCAACGCTCACCGACCAACGGATACAGCGCCGAACGCAACGCCAGCGGCTGGTTATGACGGTACGCAAAGTACGCCACGGCCAGGCCGACCAAGGCGTAGATCGCCCAGCCATGCAGGCCCCAATGCAGGAACGTCAGCTGCACTGCCTGACGCGCGGCAAGGTTGCTGCCGGCCACACCTTCCGGTGGATTGAAGTAATGGTCCAGCGGCTCGGACGCACCGAAGTACAGCAGCGAGATGCCGATACCCGACGAGAACAGCATTCCCGCCCACGCACCGTAGCTGAAGTCCGGGGTATCGTCCTTGCTGCCCAGCTTGAGCTTGCCGTAAGACGAAAACGCCAGGCCGACGACAAAAACCAGATAGGCGGCGATCACCACCATGTAGTACCAGCCGAAGCTGCGGGACAACCAGGCCTGGGCAATGCCGAGCATTCTGCCGGCCTCTTGCGGGGCGATGATCAGAATGGCGGTCAACAACAGAATCAACGCGGTAGAGGTGTAGAACACCCAACCGTTGACCATCACCTTCTCGGGTGGGGTCTTTATTAGAGAGGCAGAACTCATGGCACAGATGCTCCGGGCAGTGCGAGAGAAGAACACAAGGCAACGCGTTACCCGACCAATCGATTAGTTGGCAGCCGACCGGCGGGTGATATAAAGACACCCCGAAAAAAGCCCGAAACCCATGGAACGCCAGTGCGTGTGGATTTCGAGCATGTTCAGATGTCGTTTTTCCGCCCACTACACGTAGGAAAAACCTGTAGGCAGCGACGAATTGTCGCAGATCTTATTCTTTGTTGATTGAACGTTCAATCAAAACAAAATAGACTGGCCCTCAATCCGGTAGGCGTATTTCGCCCACCGGAAGGCCTAAGGAGATGTGCAAGATGCCCAAGGTCGGTATGCAACCCATCCGCCGCCAGCAATTGATCGAAGCCACGCTACAGGCCGTCGATCAGGTCGGCATGGGGGACGCCAGCATTGCGCTGATCGCCCGTTTGGCCGGTGTCTCGAATGGCATCATCAGTCACTACTTTCAGGACAAGAACGGCCTGATCGCCGCCACGATGCGGTATCTGATGAGCGTCCTCAGCGAGAACGTCACCGCGCGCCGTCAGGCGATGGCAGATGACAGCCCACGGGCGCATCTGCAGGTGATTATCGAAGGCAACTTCGACGCCAGCCAGGTCAATGGCCCGGCAATGAAAACCTGGTTGGCCTTCTGGGCCACCAGCATGCACCAGCCGTCTTTGCACAGGTTGCAGCGGATCAACGATCACCGTCTGTATTCCAACCTGTGCTGCCAGTTCCGCCGTGCGTTGCCGCTTGATCAAGCACGCAGCGCCGCCCGGGGCCTGGCAGCCCTCATTGACGGTTTGTGGTTGCGCGGCGCGCTGTCGGGAGATGCTTTCGACACCGAGCAGGCGCAACGGATCGCTTACGAATACATGGATATCCAATTGGCCAAGCAGGTGAGTTAGAGCACACATAAAACCGCTCAGC
Organism: Pseudomonas sp. P1_A1; assembly: GCF_056406935.1. Classification (NCBI taxonomy): domain Bacteria; kingdom Pseudomonadati; phylum Pseudomonadota; class Gammaproteobacteria; order Pseudomonadales; family Pseudomonadaceae; genus Pseudomonas; species Pseudomonas sp. P1_A1. Next base: position 161,456 of record NZ_JBFTZE010000012.1, read on the forward strand.
CCCTGAACCGCCACTGATCAGCGTCGCCAACGCTACACGGCACGTCCCAGTGGTTAACGCCAACCAACTTATGCACTTGCGAGGACTTTATGGCCCGTTTCGAACTGCAAAAACTCTACATCGACGGCGGCTACAGTGACGCCAGCAGCGACGCCACCTTCGAAGCCATCAACCCGGCTAACGGTGAAGTCCTCGCAAAAGTACAGCGTGCGACCAAGGAAGACGTTGAGCGTGCAGTGGTCAGTGCCGAAAAGGGCCAGAAAATCTGGGCCGCGATGACCGCCATGGAGCGTTCGCGCATCCTGCGTCGTGCCGTGGAAATCCTGCGCGAGCGCAACGATGAACTGGCCGCCCTGGAAACCCTGGACACCGGCAAGGCGTACTCCGAAACCCGTTACGTCGACATCGTCACCGGCGCTGACGTGCTGGAATACTACGCAGGTCTGGTACCGGCCATCGAAGGCGAGCAGATTCCGCTGCGCACTACCTCTTTTGTCTACACCCGTCGCGAGCCGCTGGGCATCGTGGCCGGTATCGGCGCGTGGAACTACCCGATCCAGATCGCCCTGTGGAAATCCGCTCCAGCCCTGGCGGCCGGCAACGCGATGATCTTCAAGCCAAGCGAAGTCACCTCGCTGACAACCCTGAAACTGGCCGAGATCTACACCGAAGCCGGCCTGCCGGCTGGTGTGTTCAACGTGTTGACCGGCAGCGGCCGTGAAGTCGGCACCTGGCTGACCGAACACCCACGCATCGAAAAAGTCTCCTTCACCGGCGGCACCGACACCGGCAAGAAGGTCATGGCCAGCGCTTCCGCCTCCACGCTGAAAGACGTGACCATGGAACTGGGCGGCAAATCCCCGCTGATCATTTTCGACGACGCCGACCTCGATCGCGCCGCCGACACCGCCATGATGGCCAACTTCTACAGCTCCGGTCAGGTTTGCACCAACGGCACTCGCGTATTCGTTCCGAGCCACCTGAAAGCCGCGTTCGAAGCCAAGATCGTTGAGCGCGTTGCGCGCATCCGCGTTGGCAACCCGGAAGACGAAAACACCAACTTCGGCCCGCTGGTCAGCTTCGCCCACATGGAAAGCGTGCTGGGTTACATCGCCAAAGGTAAGGAAGAAGGCGCTCGCCTGCTGTGCGGCGGCGATCGTCTGACCGACGGCGAATTCGCCAAAGGCGCGTTCGTGGCCCCGACCGTGTTCACCGACTGCACCGACGAGATGACCATCGTGCGCGAAGAAATCTTCGGCCCGGTGATGAGCATCCTGACCTACGAAACCGAAGAAGAAGTGATCCGTCGTGCCAACGACACCGACTTCGGTCTGGCTGCCGGCGTCGTTACCAAAGACCTGAACCGCGCGCACCGCGTGATTCATCAACTGGAAGCCGGTATCTGCTGGATCAACGCCTGGGGCGAGTCCGACGCCAAGATGCCGGTCGGCGGTTACAAGCAGTCGGGCGTGGGCCGTGAGAACGGCATCAGCTCGCTGAACAACTTCACACGCATCAAATCGGTACAGGTCGAACTGGGCGATTACGCCTCGGTGTTCTAAGCCCCGAGTCTTGTGTTGCCCGCGAGGCCGCCTTCGCGGGCAAGCCCGCTCCCACAGGAGTCACCATTCCAATGTGGGAGCGGGCTTGCTCGCGAATGAGTGCACAGCACTCGCCTTGGCCATGACCTGACCAACTTCAAAGAGGGTGCATTCAATGTCCCAAGTATTCGATTACATCATCATCGGTGCCGGCTCGGCCGGTAACACCCTGGCGACCCGTCTGACTGAAGACGAAGGCGTCACCGTCCTGCTGCTCGAAGCGGGCGGCCCGGATTACCGTCTGGATTTCCGTACGCAAATGCCGGCCGCCCTGGCGTTCCCGCTGCAAGGTCGTCGCTACAACTGGGCATACGAAACCGATCCGGAGCCACACATGGACGGTCGCCGGATGGAATGCGGTCGCGGCAAGGGCCTGGGTGGTTCTTCGCTGATCAACGGCATGTGCTACATCCGCGGCAACGCGATGGATTATGACAACTGGGCGAAACTGCCAGGCCTGGAAGACTGGACCTACCTCGACTGCCTGCCGTATTTCCGCAAGGCGGAAACCCGTGACATCGGCCCGAACGACTACCACGGTGGCGACGGTCCCGTCAGCGTGACCACGCCCAAAGCCGGCAACAACCCGCTGTTCAGCGCGATGGTTGAAGCAGGCGTGCAGGCCGGTTACCCGCGCACCGAAGACTTGAACGGTTACCAGCAGGAAGGTTTCGGCCCGATGGACCGTACCGTGACGCCGAAAGGCCGTCGCTCCAGTACTGCTCGCGGTTACCTGGACGTCGCCAAGAAGCGTTCGACCCTGACCATCGTCACCCACGCCCTGACCGACAAGATCCTGTTCGAAGGCAAGCGTGCGGTCGGCGTGCGTTACCTGATCGGCGCGGCTGAAGAGCGCGTTGAAGTCCGTGCCCGCAAAGAAGTGCTGCTGTGCTCCGGTGCCATCGCGTCGCCGCAGATTCTGCAACGCTCCGGTGTCGGCCCGGCCGAACTGCTGAAAAAGCTTGATATTCCGGTGGTCCATGACCTGCCGGGCGTCGGTGAAAACCTGCAGGATCACCTTGAGTTGTACCTGCAATACGCCTGCACCCAACCGGTCTCGCTGTACCCGTCGCTGCTCCTGCACAACCAACCGGCCATCGGTGCCGAGTGGCTGTTCAAGGGCACCGGTATCGGCGCCAGCAACCAATTCGAAGCCGGCGGTTTCATTCGTACCCGTCCGGAATTCGAATGGCCGAACATCCAGTATCACTTCCTGCCGGTAGCGATTAACTACAACGGCAGCAACGGCGTGAAAGAGCACGGCTTCCAGGCGCACATGGGTTCCATGCGTTCGCCAAGTCGCGGTCGTATCCAGGCCAAGTCCAAGGATCCGCGCGAATACCCGAGCATCCTGTTCAACTACATGGCCACCGAGCAGGACTGGCAGGAATTCCGCGACGGCATCCGCCTGACCCGTGAAATCATGCAACAGCCAGCACTGGACGCCTTCCGTGGTCGCGAAATCAGCCCCGGCATCGAGGTGCAAACCGACGAGCAGCTGGACAAGTTCATCCGCGAGCACGCCGAAACCGCGTTCCACCCGTCCTGCTCCTGCAAGATGGGCACCGACGAAATGGCCGTGGTCGATGGCGAAGGTCGTGTGCATGGCATGCAAGGCCTGCGCGTGGTCGATGCCTCGATCATGCCGATCATCACCACCGGCAACCTGAACGCGCCAACGATCATGATGGCCGAGAAAATCGCCGACAAGATCCGCGGTCGCAAGCCACTGCCACGCAGCAAGGCCAAGTACTACGTGGCCGGTGATGCACCGGTGAAGGGCAAGCCGTTGCGGGATGTGAGCGCTCAGTAAGCCGTAACACCGAGGCGCGCCCTTCGCGGGCAAGCCTCGCTTCTACAGGGCGAATGCGATTCCCTGTAGAAGCGAGCGATGCGGCGATCCGACTTGCCCGCGAAAGCGTCCGCCCAAGCAATAGATAAATTCCTGACTCACCCAACCTCAACTCTTCCTACACCGCTCTTCACTTGATCCTACCCCCACGCAGGCCTAATCTAGCGCCACGCAAACGTTTCACCCCCCCTCGCAACACCGATTCGCCGCCACTCCATACCAAGGAGGTTCCCGAATGTTCGATTTCCACCCCCAGCTCAAGCAGCGCTTCGCTGCCTTGCGCACGGGCGCTGAATTCTTTTCGCTGCGTTATGTGCGCGAGTCCGGCCAGTACCTGTCGGTGCGCAAGAACGTCGCCGAACCGCCGAGCCTGAGCCGGGACGAAGGTGCGATGCTGACCGTTCGGGTCAACGGCGTCGAAGCCTATGCCGCGACCAACGACTTGTCCCAGTCCGGGCTGCAAGCTGCGCTGGAGAAGGCCGAGCAACAAGCCCGTCGACTCAAGCCACACGCCCTCCTCGACTTGCGTGAGCAAGCGGTTTCCAGCGAGCGCGCCGACTATTTCTCGCCGAGCCTCGACCAGCCCTTCCCGTCTCTCAGCGATTGCTACCAACTGCTCGGCGCCGAATCCGCCGCCGTGCCCAAGGACGAACGCCTGGTGAACTGGCAGGCGAGCATCGGTATCACCAACGTCGAGCAGATCTACCTCAACAGCGCCGGCGCCGAACTGCGCCAGGCCCAGCGCTTCGTCTACCCGAGCATGGACGTCACCGCCTACGACGGTAGCGACAGCCAGACCCGCACCCTCGGCCGCGAGAATTTCGGTCAGCAGGGCGGCTTTGATGTGATCAGCCGCTGCGGCCTGATCGGCGCCGGCCCGAAAGTCGCCGACCAGGCGTTGCAATTGCTGCTGGCACCGAACACCCCACAAGGCCCGCGCGACCTGTTGCTGATGCCCGACCAGATGATGCTGCAGATCCACGAGTCCATCGGTCACCCGCTGGAACTGGACCGCATCCTGGGCGACGAGCGCAATTACGCCGGCACCAGTTTCGTCAAGGCGCAAGACTTCGGCCGCCTGCAATACGGCTCCGAACTGCTCAACGTGACATTCGACCCGGACATCCCCGAACAGCTCGCCAGCTACGGCCATGACGACGAAGGCACCGCCGCCAGCAAGCAATTCCTGATCAAGCAAGGTTTGCTGCTGCGACCATTGGGCGGCGCGCTCTCGCAGTTCCGGGCCAGCCTCGACGGCGTGGCCAACAGCCGCGCCTGCGGCTGGAACCGTCCGCCGATCGACCGCATGGCCAACCTCAACATCGAGCCCGGCGATCAGCCGCTTGAGCAACTGATCGGCAACATCGAGCACGGCATTTTGATGAGCACCAACCGTTCGTGGTCCATCGACGATGCGCGCAACAAATTCCAGTTCGGTTGCGAATGGGGCCAGTTGATCGAAAACGGCGAACTCAAAGGCGTGGTGAAGAACCCGAATTACCGGGCGATTTCCGCGCAATTCTGGAAGAGCCTGAGCGCCGTCGGTGACGCCAGCACCTTCAAGGTGCTGGGGACGCCGAACTGCGGCAAGGGCGAACCGAACCAGGTGATCCGTGTCGGCCACGCGTCGCCGGCCTGTGTGTTCAGCAACGTTGATGTGTTTGGGGGAGATGCCTGATGAGTACATTCAAAGGTCAGGCCGAGTCGTTTAAAACATTGGTCAACTGGCTGCGTGATGCGCTGCATGAGCCTGAACAATTCACCCTCAGCTACGCCGCCGAATCGTCGGCCTTCGTGCGTTTCAACCACGCCAAGGTGCGTCAGGCCGGGCAGGTGCAGCAGGCAAGCATCGGCTTCAAACTGATCAACGATGGGCGCCACGCCGACCTCGATATCACGTTGTCGGGCGATCCGGAAGTCGATCTTCAGCGTCTGGCCGAGGGGCTGCAGCAGTTGCGCGAAACCCTGCCGTTGCTGCCTCAGGACCCGTACCTGCTGCTCAACCATGACGACTGGCAGAGCAACAACGTGCAGAATCATCCGCTGCCGGACACCGAGCAAGTGGTCGCTGAAATCACTCAGGCCGCCGAGGGGCTGGATCTGGTCGGTTTCTATGCCGCCGGGCCGATCAGTCGCGGTTTCGCCAGTTCTTCGGGCGCGTTCGGCTGGCATCAGGCCAACAGCTTCAACTTCGATTTCAGCCTGTTCCATGAAAACGGTCAGGCGGTGAAAGCCAGCTATGCCGGGCACGACTGGAACAGCGAAGGCTTTGCCCGGCGTTTCCAGCAGGCCCGCGAGCAGTTGGCGTTTCTCGGGCGGCCATTGCGCACGCTGGCGCCGGGTCAGTACCGCGCCTACCTCGCGCCGGCGGCCCTGGAAGAAATCATGGGCATGCTCAGCTGGGGCGGGTTCTCGGCGCAGTCGATTGCCAGCAAGAGCAGTCCGTTGCAGAAGCTCTACGGTGGCGACAGTTCGTTCAGCCCGTTGGTGTCCCTGGATGAAAAAGTCAGCGGCTCCCTGAGCCCGGCGTTCTCCGGTGAAGGTTATCCGCGCAGTGATCTGAGGCTGATTGTGGATGGCAAGGCTGACGAACAACTGGTCGGTTCACGCAGCGCCGCCGAATACGGCCTGACCGCCAACGGTGCCGGTGGCGGTGAAGCCCCAAGTGCATTGAACATGGCGGCGGGCTCTTTACCTGACTCCGAGATTCTCAAGCAACTGGGCACCGGCTTGTACATCAGCAACCTGTGGTACCTGAACTACTCGGACCAACCGGCAGCGCGCCTGACCGGCATGACACGGTTCGCGACCTTCTGGGTCGAGAACGGCGAGATTCAGGCACCGGTCAGCACCATGCGTTTCGATGACAGCGCCTACAGCCTGCTCGGTTCGCAGCTGGAAGCGTTGACCGAGGAACGCGAGCTGATGTTGTCGGCCAGCACCTACAGTCAGCGGAACACGTCTTCGGCATTGCTGCCGGGAGCGCTCGTCAGCCGATTGACCTTGACCCTGTAAAAAGCTTCGCGCAGATCATTCCCACGCTCTGCGTGGGAATGCAGCCCGGGACGCTCCGCGTCCCTACCGAAGCGGACGCGGAGCGTCCATTGAGGCATTCCCACGCGGAGCGTGGGAACGATCATTTCCGACACCAAGAGGTCTCATGCCCAACCGCCCACCTCTCGACGCCGTCACCGCCCGCTGGTTGCCATGGGTCGTGGCCATTGCCTTCTTCATGCAGTCCCTCGACGGGACAATCCTCAACACCGCCCTCCCCGCCATGGCCCGGGACCTGGCCGAAGACCCGCTGCGCATGCAGGGTGTGATCATCGCCTACATGCTCACCGTCGCCTTGCTGATTCCCGCCTCCGGCTGGATCGCCGACCGTTTCGGCACCAAGAAGATCTTCTTCGGCGCCATCCTGTTGTTCAGCATCGGCTCATTGCTCTGCGCCTTGTCGAGCACTCTGAGCATGCTGATCGGCGCCCGGGTGATCCAGGGCCTGGGCGGCGCCTTGATGCTGCCGGTCGGACGCTTGGTAGTGCTGCGCGCGTATCCGCGCTCGGATCTGGTGCGGATCATGGGGTTCATCACCATTCCCGGCCTGCTCGGCCCGCTGATCGGCCCGACCATGGGCGGCTGGATGGTGCAATACCTGACCTGGCACTGGATCTTCCTGATCAACCTGCCGGTGGGTGTGATCGGCTGCTACGCCGTGTGGAAATTCATTCCCGACCTGCGCGGCAGTGAACGCACCCGCTTCGATAGCCTGGGCTTTTTGCTGTTCGGCGCGGCGATGGTGCTGATCACCATCGCCATGGAGGGCCTCGGCGAACTGCACCTGCCGCACTTGCGGGTGATGTTGCTGCTGTTTGCCGGCATGGCCTGTCTGGCGGCGTATTGGTTGCGGGCCGGGCACACCGACAATCCGCTGTTTGCGCCATCGCTGTTCAAGACCCGGACCTTCGCCGTGGGCATCCTCGGCAACCTGTTCGCCCGGCTGGGCAGCGGCGCATTGCCGTTCCTGGTGCCGTTGCTGCTGCAAGTGGCGCTGGGCTATTCGCCGTCACAGGCCGGGATGAGCATGCTGCCCCTGGCCGCGGCCGCGATGGTCGCCAAATCGGTGGCGCGGCCGTTGATCGAACGTTTCGGCTACCGCATCGTGCTGACCGGCAACACCCTGGCGCTGGGGATCATGCTGGCGAGCATGGGCCTGGTCAGCGAGCAGACGCCGTATTGGTTGTTGCTGGGCCAGTTGGCGATTCTGGGGGCAATCAACTCCTTGCAGTTCACCGCGATGAATACCGTGACACTGATCGACCTCGACGACGCCAGCGCCAGCAGCGGCAACAGCTTGCTGTCGGTGGTCGCGCAATTGTCCCTGAGCCTGGGCGTGGCGTGCGCCGGTGCGCTGCTCGGCGGCTTCACGGCGGAGATGGGCAATGACGACGTGGACACGGTGCTGGGCGCGTTCCAGCTGACGTTTGTGACGGTAGGAATCATGGCGATGCTGGCTGCAACCATCTTCTCGCAGCTGTCGAGAGAAGACGGACGGCGCGTCAAACGTCCGGAACAACACATAGAGCCTTAGGGCGAATGGCCATGGGACTGATACACTGCGCGACATTTTGTTTTGCAGGCCAGTCCCGTGACCACCATCGCCACCGCTTTTAATACTTTGCCGCTGTCCGCCGCCATGCTGGCTAACCTCGACTCCCTCGGTTATGCCCAGATGACGCCGATCCAGGCGCAAAGCTTGCCGGTGATCCTCAAGGGGATGGACCTGATCGCCCAGGCCAAGACCGGCAGCGGCAAGACCGCCGCCTTCGGTATCGGCCTGTTGAACCCGATCAATCCGCGCTTCTTCGGTTGCCAGGCACTGGTCATCTGCCCGACCCGTGAGCTGGCCGACCAAGTCGCCAAGGAAATCCGTCGCCTGGCCCGTTCCGAAGACAACATCAAGGTCCTGACCCTGTGCGGCGGTGTGTCTTTCGGCCCGCAGATCGGCTCGCTGGAGCACGGCGCGCACATCATCGTCGGCACTCCGGGGCGTATCCAGCAACACCTGCGCAAGGGTTCGCTGGTGCTTCACGGCCTGAACACACTGATTCTCGACGAAGCCGACCGCATGCTCGACATGGGTTTCTACGATTCCATCGAAGAAATCATCGCCCAGTGCCCGGAACGTCGCCAGACCCTGCTGTTCTCCGCCACCTATCCGGTGGGCATCAAGCAGTTGGCATCGAAGTTCATGCGTAATCCGCAGCAAGTGAAGGCCGAGGCGTTCCACGACGACACGCAGATCGAGCAGCGTTTCTACGAAATCTCCCCGGAAGAGCGCATGAGCGCGGTGACCAAGGTGCTCGGCCACTTCCGCCCGGCGTCCTGCGTGGCCTTCTGTTTCACCAAGCAGCAGGTTCAGGAAACCGTCGATCACCTGACCTCCAAAGGCATCTCCGCCGTCGGCCTGCACGGCGATCTGGAACAGCGTGACCGCGACCAGGTACTGGCAATGTTCGCCAACCGCAGTACGTCGGTACTGGTTGCCACCGACGTCGCCGCACGCGGCCTGGACATCGATGCGCTGGACATGGTGATCAACGTCGAACTGGCCCGTGACTCGGAAATCCACATTCACCGTGTCGGCCGTACCGGTCGTGCCGGTGAGAAAGGCATTGCGATCAGCCTGGTCGCACCGTCCGAAGCCCATCGCGCCCAAGCCATCGAGCAACTGCAGAAGTCGCCGTTGAATTGGGATCAGGTGGATAACCTCACGTCCCAGGGCGGCGGTCCGCTGCTGCCGCTGATGAGCACGCTGTGCATTGGTGCGGGCCGTAAAGACAAAGTCCGTCCGGGTGACATTCTCGGTGCACTGACCGGCGAGGCGGGCATTCCTGGCGCCCAGGTCGGCAAGATCGCGATTTTCGACTTCCAGGCCTATGTGGCCGTGGAGCGCGGGATCGCCAAGCAAGCCTTGCAGCGCCTGAACGACGGTAAAATCAAAGGCCGTTCGCTGCGCGTTCGCATCCTGTAAGAACACTGTATTTCCCTGTTGCTGACGTTCCCACGCTCTGCGTGGTAATGCATCCCGTGACGCTCCGCGTCACATAACGGCGGACGCAGAGCGTCCATGGCGGCATTCCCACGCAGAGCGTGGGAACGATCAATGTGTGAGGACACCGTTTTGCGCTCTACCGAAGTCGTGATCATTGGCGCTGGCGCCGCAGGGTTGATGTGTGCGCTGACCGCCGCCGGGCGCGGGCGCAAGGTGATGTTGCTCGACCACGCGAACAAGGCCGGCAAGAAAATCCTGATGTCGGGCGGTGGCCGCTGCAATTTCACCAACATGTACACCGAGCCGGGCAATTTCCTCTCGCAGAACGCACATTTCTGCAAATCTGCGTTGGCACGTTACACCCAGTGGGACTTCATCGGTCTGGTGGCCAAACACGGCGTGCCATACCACGAGAAGAAACTCGGCCAGTTGTTCTGCGATAACAAATCCAGCGACATCCTCGACATGCTGCTCGACGAATGCGATCAGGTCGGCGTCAGCCTGCACCTGGACACTTCGATCCAGACCATCGAGAAGCTCGAAAGCGGTTATCTGCTGGACACCACGCTGGGTCAGATCACTTGCCAATCCCTGGTGATCGCCACCGGCGGCCTGTCGATTCCGACCCTCGGCGCCACCGGTTTCGGCTATCAGGTGGCCAAGCAGTTCGGCCACGACCTGCTGCCGACCCGAGCCGGTCTGGTGCCGTTCACCATCACCGATCAGCTCAAGGAGCTGTGCACCGAGCTGTCCGGTACGTCGGTGGATTGCCTGGTGAGCTGCAACGACCAGAGTTTCCGCGAGAACATCCTGTTCACCCACCGCGGCCTCAGCGGCCCGGCGATTTTGCAGATTTCTTCGTTCTGGGAATCCGGCGACACGGTAGAGATCAACCTGATGCCGGACCACGACGTACCGAGCTGGCTGCAACAGCAGCAAGTCGAGCGCCCGAACAGCGAGTTGAAAACCCTGCTCGGTGAGATTTTCACCAAGAAGATGGCCAACTTGCTGGCAGACAACTGGTTCGCCTCCAAACCGATGAAGCAATACACCCACGCAGAAATTGCAGACATCGCTGAAAAACTGGCGAGCTGGAAAGTCGTGCCGGCCGGCACCGAGGGCTACCGCACGGCCGAAGTGACCCTGGGTGGCGTCGATACGCGCGAAGTGTCATCCAAAACCATGGAATCGCTGAAAAGCCCTGGCCYGTATTTCATCGGCGAAGTGCTCGACGTCACCGGGCATCTGGGTGGTTTCAACTTCCAATGGGCCTGGGCCTCCGGTTACGCCGCCGCGCAGTACGTCTGACTACACCGCTCCCCCTGTAGGGAAGCGTGTTTCGCCGGGGAAGGAACAGATTTTGCTGTCTGATGTGATCGGCGCCATTGCGTCGGCGTCATTAGTGGCTCAATTTAGCGTCATTGCCTCGGAAGGCCTTCGCACTTCATGTCATCGACTACATTTCGGCAGTCTCTGCGTCGCCTCTGGGCGCTGGATAAATTCAGTTACAGCGTTCGGGTATTCATCGCCCTGACCGGCACCATGGCACTGTGTTGGTATCAGGATGAAATGGGCCTGCTGATCCCGTTGTTCCTGGGGATCATCGCCAGCGCCCTGGCCGAAACCGACGACAGTTGGCAGGGCCGCCTCAACGCGCTGGCCGTGACGCTGGTGTGTTTCATGGTCGCCGCCCTGTCCGTCGAACTGCTCTTCCCCTACCCCGTTCTCTTTATCATCGCCTTTGCCCTGGCTAGTTTCTGCCTGACCATGCTCGGCGCGCTGGGCGAACGTTATGGCGCGATTGCATCAGCGACGCTGATTCTGTCGGTCTACACCATGATCGGCGTGGACCAGCGCGGCGGCGCGGTCACTGATTTCTGGCACGAGCCGGTACTGCTGGTGGCCGGTGCGGCGTGGTATGGCTTGCTCTCGGTGCTGTGGCAAGCGCTGTTTTCCAACCAGCCGGTGCAACAGAGCCTGGCGCGGTTATTCCGTGAACTGGGTTATTACCTGAAACTGAAATCGTCGCTGTTCGAACCGATCCGGCAGCTGGACGTGGAAGCGCGCCGCCTGGAACTGGCCCAGCAGAACGGTCGGGTGGTGGCGGCCCTGAACGCCGCCAAGGAAATCATTCTGCACCGGGTCGGCGATGGCCGGCCGGGCGCGAAAGTCAGCCGTTACCTGAAGCTGTACTTCCTCGCCCAGGACATCCACGAGCGCGCCAGCTCCTCGCACTACCCCTACAACGCGCTGGCCGAGGCGTTCTTCCACAGCGACGTGCTGTTCCGCTGTCAGCGCCTGCTGCGCCAGCAAGGCAAGGCGTGCCGCGCACTGGCAGAATCGATCCAGATGCGCCAGCCGTTCACTTATGACGCCAGCTTCGCCGAAGCCCTGAGCGACCTGCACGCCTCCCTCGAACACCTGCGCATCCAGAGCAACCCGGCGTGGCGCGGTCTGCTGCGTTCGTTGCGGGCATTGGCCGCCAACCTCGGCACCCTCGACCGTTTGCTCAGCGACGCCAGCAACCCCGATGCGCTCGCAGACGCCACCGACAGCAGCCTGCTCGACCGTTCGCCACGCAGCCTCAAGGATGTGTGGATTCGCTTGCGCACACAGCTGACGCCGACGTCCTTGTTGTTCCGCCACGCCCTGCGCCTGCCCCTGGCATTGAGCATCGGCTACGCGATGGTGCATTTGATCCACCCCTCGCAAGGTTACTGGATCATCCTCACCACGCTGTTTGTCTGTCAGCCGAACTACGGCGCCACCCGCCGCAAACTGGGCCAGCGGATCATCGGCACCGCCATCGGCCTGACCGTGGCCTGGGCGCTGTTCGATCTGTTCCCCAACCCGTTGATCCAGTCGAGCTTCGCCATCGTTGCCGGGGTGGTGTTCTTTACCAACCGCACCACCCGCTACACCCTGGCGACTGCCGCCATTACGGTCATGGTGCTGTTCTGCTTCAACCAGGTGGGCGACGGTTACGGGCTGCTTCTGCCGCGACTGTTCGATACCTTGCTGGGCAGCCTGATCGCCGGCCTGGCGGTGTTCCTGTTCCTGCCGGACTGGCAGGGCCGACGCCTGAACAAAGTGCTGGCCAATACCCTGACCTGCAACAGCGTTTACCTGCGCCAGATCATGCAACAATACGCCGCCGGTAAAAGCGACGACCTGGCTTATCGCCTGGCCCGCCGTAACGCACACAACGCCGACGCGGCGTTGTCGACGACACTGGCCAACATGCTGATGGAGCCGGGGCACTTCCGTAAGGAAGCCGATGTCGGGTTCCGTTTCCTGGTGCTGTCGCACACCCTGCTCAGCTATTTGTCGGGGCTTGGGGCACACCGTGAAACCCAACTGCCATCGGATGTGCGCGAGCACTTGATCGACGGTGCGGGCGTGAGCCTGGCCGCCAGCCTCGACGACATCGCCCAGGGCCTGGCGAGCAAACAGCCGATCGCGATTCAGAGTGATGAGGAAGAAGCGCTGGCCAATGCGCTTGAGCAGATGCCGGATGAAATCGATGAAGGGCAGCGGCTGGTACAGACACAACTGGCGTTGATCTGTCGGCAACTGGGGCCGTTGCGGACGTTGGCGGCGCATTTGATCAAGGACACTGGCGAAGCCTGAGATGTGCAGTGACTGGGCGGGCCCGCGAAGGCGTCAGCCCAGACACCGCAGGCCTTTCAGATCACATCCCATGCTGCCTGAGCAACTTCTCATAACTCCCATCAGCCTTCATCGCCGCAATCTCGCGATCGAAACCGGCGACGATCTGTTCATGCTCCGGGTTCTTCAGGCTCACCAGAATATGCAGACTGTTCTCGCTCAACGGCTTGGGCAGGAACTCCACGGCATTGCGCACTTTGGGTGATTCCCGCGCGAGGTAATACCGGGCGACGAACTCGTCTTCCAAAGTCAGCTTGACCCGATCAGCCGCGACCATGCGCACGGCCATGGCGAAGCTATGCACCGGGACTTTCTGCAACGACACATCGTCATCAAATTCCTGCGAATAGGCATAACCGCGTACCACCGCTATCGGGTAGGTGTGCAGTTGTTGCAGGTTGTTGTATTCGATTGGCGTGTCTTTGCGCTTGAGAAAGCGCACGCGGTTGAGCAGGTACTCGCCGGAAAACTGCCCCAGCTTCGTGCGCTCGTCGGTGTACCAGGTGTTGACCAGTACGTCGTAACGCCCCTCGCCCACCCCAAACAAGGCTCGCGCCCACGGCACCTGCTCGAAATCACTGGCGTAACCGGCCCGGGCCAGTGCAGTGCTGACGATGTCCGTGGCCACACCGCCATTGACCAGCGTGGCGTCGGTAAAGGGTGGCCAGGCATCAGCGACCAGACGCAGCTTTTCCGCAGCCTCGGTTTGTGTCAGCAACAGCAATCCGATCAAAGCAAACGCTCGATGAAACCGCGGCATGCCAGAAATCCTTAGCGGGCGAGCTGCCCGACGTGTTTTTCAGCCTAAACTCCGGGGTTCCTTTACCGGCGAACCCAGGTCCTAACACTAGCTCATTGAGGCCATTGCACAGCGCTTCATCGCAGATTACACAAAGAAGACAATTTCGCGAGAAATGAATGATGGCATTTTGGTCTGCATCACAGATTCCTCTGCCATAAAGACATCCCGCCTCAGGGCGCTTAGTATCGGAGCAACGTTGTTCAAGGAATGTGAAGATGACAATCGATTGGGTCTGCAAACACCACAGCGATCTGGGTAAAGAGCAGCTGTATGCCATTTTGCAGCTGCGCGCCGAAGTGTTTGTCGTCGAGCAGAAATGCGCTTATCAAGACATCGATGGCCAGGACCTGGAAGGTGACACTCGCCATTTGATGGGCTGGGATGGGGATCAGCTGGTGGCCTACTTGCGATTGCTCGACCCGCAATTGCAGGGCGGCGACGTGGTGATTGGCCGGGTGATCATCGCACCCGTGGCACGCGGTGCAGGGCTTGGGCATGAGTTGATGAATCAGGCGTTGAAACAGGCCGAGAAGCACTGGCCCGAGGTGCCGATCTACCTCTCGGCACAGGCGCATTTGCAGGGGTACTACGGGCGGTACGGGTTTGTGGTGGCGGGTGAGGAATACCTGGAGGATGAGATTCCGCATATCGGGATGCGCCGTTCCTGAGGCCCCTATGATCGCTTGTATGCTGGTACTTGAAGGGAGGAGGAGGGACAAGGCTCGATTCTGACTGTTGGCGCAGTACAGATCCGTGGGAGATTTCGCCCCTCCTCCTTTCACCCAAGCGCCGATAAAGAATGCATCTGGCTAGACCGACGATAGGAACAAGCCTGCGCCTCTGGGTGAGCCCTTCAAGTGCTCAAAACCATATCTCGGGGGGTGTTCAATGGCAATGTCGGTTTCTGTTTCCAAGCCAATCGTGGG
>NZ_JBFTZE010000013.1:0-32282 GCF_056406935.1 Pseudomonas sp. P1_A1
GAATTGCTTGATTCAGTTGTTAAAGAGCGGTTGGTTAAGAKCTTTCGTCTCAACCGAGGCGCGCATTCTACAGCAGCCTCTGTTGCTGTCAAGCGGTTATTTTCAGAAGTTTTCAAAGTTTCCCGTAAGAAACATCAGCAACTTCAACCACTTGCGCTTCCGATCTCTCGTTAGCGGGAGGCGAATTCTACAGCGTTAGTCGCTGCTGTCAACACCTCTTTTTCTCCGCTTTCGACCGAGAAGATCGAATCGTTAATAAGGCGACAACATCCTGCCTTACCAACTCCTTCTGGCTTCGATGAACTGAAGCGTAATCGCTGTCGAAAACTGCGTAACTCGTTGTTTACCAAGGAGTTTTCCGTTTCGACTGCGCCGGAAGTGGGGCGAATTATAGACGTCCAGAATCTGCCGTCAACCTCTAATTACGCCTTTCTTGCAGAAGGTGCCTTTTTAACGATTAAACGTGGAATTCGGCGCGTTACAGGCGGCAATCTCAATACTAATAACAACGCACCTATAGAAGCGTAGATCGCCCACTCCCTCAGATCGGCGCGAACGATCCACAACATATGCAGCAACCCAAGCCCGAGAATCACATAGACCAACCGATGCAATCTTTTCCAGCGAACGCCCAAACGCCGCTGACTGTAACGATTGGAGGTAACCGCCAGCGCCAACAAACCGAGAAACCCCAGCACCCCGACGATAATGTACGGCCGCTTGCGCAACTCGATACCCAGTTGTGACCAATCAAAGCCGAGGATGAACGCCGTATAGCCGCTCAAATGCAAAACCACATAGGCGAAACACCACAACCCCAACTGCCGTCGGACAGCTATCCACCCCGACCAACCGGTGAGCTTCTGCAAAGGCGTCATGCTTAACGTAATGAGCAGCAGGACAAGCGCCCCCAACCCCAGACGATCAACCAGCACCTTTCCCGGATCAGGCCCCAGCACATCCGCCCAGGCTTGATACAACCAAAGCAGCGGCCAAATCGCCGCGGCAATAAAGACACCAATACGCCAGAACAGATATCGCATCAGTAATTCTTCCGCAGATCGAGCCCTGCATATAAAGAAGCGACTTCATCCGAGTAGCCGTTGAACATTTGCGTGTCCCGCACATTGGGCTTGAACAGACCGCTCGGCAAACGTCTTTCCCGTGCCTGCGTCCAGCGCGGGTGGTCGACTGTCGGGTTCACGTTCGCATAAAAGCCATACTCATTCGAGGCAATGCTCTGCCAGGTGGTTTTCGGCTGCTCACTGACCAGACTGATTCGCACGATGGACTTGATGCTCTTGAAGCCGTATTTCCACGGCACCACCAGACGTAGCGGCGCACCGTTCTGATTGGGCAACTCACGCCCATACATGCCTACAGCGAGAATCGCCAACGGATTCATCGCCTCATCCAGGCGCAGTCCTTCCACATATGGCCAGTCGATCAAGGCGAAGCCAGAACGCTGTCCAGGCATACTCTTGGGATCTTGCAGGGTTTCAAAGCGAATGAATTTGGCCTTGGACGTCGGTTCTACTTCCTTCAGCAAAGCCGAAATTGGAAAACCTATCCACGGAATGACCATCGACCAGGCCTCCACGCAGCGAAGACGATAAATACGCTCCTCCAGCTGATAAGGCTTCATGAAGTCTTCCAGCGCATACCGCCCCGGCTTACCCACCTCCCCATCTACCACCACGCTCCACGGCTCGGTTTTTAGCGCCCCGGCGTTGGCCGCTGGATCGCCTTTGTCGGTACCGAACTCATAGAAGTTGTTGTAGTGGGTCGCATCCTTGAAAGGCGTGATTGCTTCATCCTTGACGTTGACCGCTCCCCATTTAGTGGAAGGCAGTTTTTCGGCAAACCAGGACGGTGCCTTGCCAGGCTCGACATCGGCATAGCGCGCGGTATCGTCGGCACTCGCCCAGCGCGGCAGCGTACTCACAGCCAAACCGGCAACGGCAGCGCCTAATACATTGCGACGAGAAAGGTAGAGAGATTCAGGCGTGACGTCCGACTCATGACAGTCAGACGCTTTGGGGACTTTGATCAGCATGGCAACTCCGCAGCATTGGAGGACAGATGCACCCATAGACTGCGGAGTATGAGGGAAATTACATCACTCGGCTTTTTTGTGCCGACGAAGACGCAGCAGGTACTGCACCGGTCCGGAGGCCGCGTAGGCGAGGAACACCAGCAGCAGGATACGCGGCGGATCACTGAACACAACGGCGAATACCAATACCACCGCCAGGATCGCGACAAAGGGAACGCGCCCCTTCAAGTCCAGCTCCTTGAAGCTGTTGTACTTGATGTTACTGACCATCAGCATGCCCGCGGCGGCAACCATCAGCGCAACCAGGAACGACATTTTGGAACCCTGAATGCCGTAATCGCTGAACGCCCAGACAATTCCCGCGACCACACCGGCCGCGGCCGGGCTGGCCAGACCGATGAAGTAGCGCTTGTCGGCGGTGCCGACCTGCGTGTTGAAGCGTGCCAGGCGCAACGCCGCACCCGCCACATAGATGAAGGCGACCATCCAGCCGACTTTGCCCATATCGCCCAAAGCCCAGCCGAATGCCAGCAAAGCCGGCGCGACGCCAAAGGCAACCATGTCTGACAGGGAGTCGTACTCGGCACCGAAGGCGCTTTGGGTATTGGTCATACGGGCAACGCGACCATCAAGACCGTCGAGCACCATGGCGACGAAAATCGCGATCGCAGCGAACGCAAAATACTTGCTCGCGCCGATTGCATCACCGGCACTCAAGGCGCTCTGGGCGCTCATCGAGTTGATGATGGAATAGAACCCTGCGAAGAGGTTCGCAGTGGTGAACAGATTCGGCAGAAGATAGATACCACGATGCCGGACTTTACGGCCTTCAGCGTCATGCCCTTCTTCGATGTGCTCATCGATGGGCAGAAGGCTTTCGGCGTCAGAAGCCTGCTTTGGCTCTTCGGGACGTTCGCTCATGGACATTACCTTGCAACGGGGTGGAAAGTTTCGACAGGTGTCTGGGACGACGGTTCGACCGCAAACGATGCAGCTTTATACCAGAACCGGCGGATCCAAACGAAAAAACGCGGCCTAGGCCGCGTTTTCCGTACAAGCTCGTGACTTAGTTCTTGGCTTTGTCGACGATCTTGTTGGCACCGATCCACGGCATCATGGAGCGCAGTTGCTCACCGATGATTTCGATACCGTGAGCGGCGTTGTTACGACGCTTGGCGGTCATCGAAGGATAGCCGGTGGCGCCTTCGCTGATGAACATCTTGGCGTATTCGCCGTCCTGAATACGTTTCAGGGCGTTGCGCATGGCCTGACGGGATTCGGCGTTGATCACTTCCGGACCTGTCACGTACTCGCCGTACTCAGCGTTGTTGGAGATCGAGTAGTTCATGTTGGCGATACCGCCTTCGTACATGAGGTCAACGATCAGCTTCAGTTCGTGCAGGCATTCGAAGTAGGCCATTTCCGGCGCGTAGCCAGCTTCAACCAGGGTTTCGAAACCGGCTTTTACCAACTCAACGGTACCGCCGCACAGAACGGCTTGTTCGCCGAACAGGTCGGTTTCGGTCTCGTCCTTGAAGGTGGTTTCGATGATACCGGTACGACCGCCACCAACGCCGGCAGCGTAGGACAGCGCAACGTTTTTGGCGTTGCCCGAAGCATCCTGGTAGATAGCGATCAGGTCAGGGATACCGCCGCCTTTGACGAACTCGGAGCGCACGGTGTGGCCCGGAGCTTTCGGCGCGATCATGATCACGTCGAGGTCAGCGCGCGGCACAACCTGGTTGTAGTGGATCGCGAAGCCGTGGGAGAAGGCCAGGGTGGCGCCTTTCTTGATGTTCGGCTCGATTTCGTTCTTGTACAGGGAGGACTGGAACTCGTCCGGGGTCAGGATCATGACCAGGTCGGCAGCCGCTACGGCGGAAGCAACGTCAGTCACTTTCAGGCCGTGGGCTTCGGCTTTGGCAACGGTGGCCGAACCTTTACGCAGGCCAACGGTAACGTCAACGCCGGAGTCTTTCAGGTTGCACGCTTGAGCGTGACCTTGGGAGCCGTAGCCGATGATGGCAACTTTCTTACCCTGGATGATCGACAGGTCGCAGTCTTTATCGTAGAAAACTTTCATGAATTTCCCCTTTATATCTGGCCCTTCAGGCCATTCGCTAATTTGGTTTAGATGCTCAGTACTTTGTCGCCGCGGGCAATCCCGGTGACGCCACTGCGTACGGTTTCCAGAATCGAGGCAGTGCCAATCGATTGAATGAAGCTGTCGAGCTTGTCGCTGGTACCGGTCAATTGAACGGTATACACGCTGGCGCTGACATCAACGATCTGCCCACGATAAATATCGGTGGTGCGCTTGATCTCGGCGCGCTGGGCGCCGGTGGCCTTGACCTTGACCAGCATCAGTTCGCGCTCGATGTGAGCACTCTCCGACAAGTCGACCAGTTTGACCACTTCGATCAGCTTGTTCAGGTTCTTGGTGATCTGCTCGATGATTTCATCATGGCCGACAGTGGTCAGCGTCAGACGCGACAAAGTCGGGTCTTCGGTTGGCGCCACGGTCAGGCTTTCGATGTTGTAGTTGCGCTGCGAAAACAGGCCGACTACACGAGACAGAGCGCCCGGTTCGTTTTCCAGAAGCAGGGAAATAATGTGCCGCATGATTAAGTACGCTCCGTCTTGCTCAACCACATATCACGCATGGAGCCGTCTTTGATCTGCATCGGGTAGACGTGCTCGCTGGTGTCAACCGAGATATCGATAACCACCAGGCGATCTTTCATGGCGAACGCCTCCTCCATCTTCGACTTCAAATCTTTCGAGTCGGTGATGCGCACGCCAACGTGACCATAGGCCTCTGCCAGTTTGACGAAGTCAGGCAGCGATTCCATGTAGGAGTGCGAGTGACGGCTGCCATAACTCATGTCCTGCCACTGGCGAACCATACCCAGCACGCCATTGTTCAGGATGACGATTTTTACCGGCAAACCGTATTGCAGGCAGGTCGACAGTTCCTGAATGTTCATCTGGATGCTGCCCTCGCCTGTTACACAGGCGACATCGTCATCCGGGAAGCTCAGCTTGATGCCCATGGCCGCCGGAAAACCGAAGCCCATGGTGCCCAGGCCACCGGAGTTGATCCAGCGGTTCGGCTTGTTGAACTTGTAGTACTGCGCCGCGAACATCTGATGCTGACCCACGTCGGAGGTCACAAAGGCGTCGCCCTTGGTCACTTCGCACAGGGTTTCGATCACGGTCTGCGGCTTGATCACGCTGCCGTCGCCCTTGTCGTAAGGGAACAGACCGCGGTCACCGCGCCACTCATCAACTTGCTTCCACCAGCTGGCAACGGACTCCTTGTTCGGGGTCTCGCCGATTTCCTTGAGGATCGCGACCATTTCGGTCAGGACGCTCTCGACCGGGCCAACGATAGGCACGTCTGCCTTGATGGTCTTGGAAATCGAAGCCGGGTCGATGTCGATGTGAATGATCTTGGCATTCGGGCAGAACTTGGCCGGGCCGTTGATCACGCGGTCATCGAAACGCGCGCCGACTGCAAGGATCACATCGGCATGGTGCATCGCCAGGTTGGCGGTGTAGCTGCCGTGCATGCCGAGCATGCCGATGAACTGACGGTCGGTGCCAGGGTAGGCACCCAGGCCCATCAGGGTATTGGTCACTGGCAGGTTGAGCATCTTCGCCAGCTCGGTCAGCGGCGCAGAGCCACCACCGAGGATCACGCCGCCGCCCGAATACAACACAGGGCGCTTGGCCGCCAGAAGCATTTCGGCTGCCTTGCGGATTTGCCCGGAGTGACCGCGAACGGCCGGACTGTAGGAACGCAGTTTGGCTTTTTTCGGGAAGATGTATTCGAACTTTTCGGCCGGGTTGGTCATGTCTTTCGGGATATCGACAACGACCGGACCAGGACGACCGGATTGCGCCAGGTAGAACGCCTTCTTCATGACTTCAGGGATTTCCGAGGCGTGCTTGATCATGAAGCTGTGCTTCACGATCGGCCGGGAGATACCGATCATGTCGGTTTCCTGGAACGCATCGGTGCCTACCATGGTGCTAGGCACCTGGCCGGAAATGACCACCATCGGAATGGAGTCCATGTAGGCCGTGGCAATACCGGTGATGGCGTTGGTTGCGCCCGGGCCGGACGTCACCAGTACCACGCCGGCTTTACCGGTGGCACGGGCATAGCCGTCAGCCATATGGGTCGCAGCCTGCTCGTGACGAACCAGGATGTGGGTCACTTCCGGTTCTTTGAACAGGGCATCATAGACATGAAGAAGAGCACCACCCGGGTACCCGTAGATATATTTGACGCCTTCGTCACGCAAAAAGCGGACGAGCATCTCACCGCCAGATAAAAGCTCCACGTTGTTCACCTCTAAAACGCCAGAATACCGCCCACATACAAGAGGACGGGTCTTAATAGGTTTACTTCTCGGCAGAGCATGAGCGACGGTGGTCGCCGACTACGTCAGCACTGACTGAGCAAGTATTGGGATCGTCCCAAGTGTTGCGGGCCTTTCCCACCCAGCGCGAGGTAACGCGTTGCGGGTGTAACAGGTCGGCGCGGATGTGCGCCTCATGATCTACCGAGTGGGTCTGCTTCTGGCAGTCCCTCTACAGCGGACTTTGGATTCTTCTGTTTCGCCCATCGCAAGTCAAGCCGTCAATGTGCTTTATTGAACTAAGCGCATGAGAACGCAAGAAAAAACCTTTAAACCGCAACTGTGTTAGCTTCAATTGCGCACCCCTGACAAGGAAATGGCATGCGAACGCTCATCTTCACTACCAGCTTGCTGATCAGCCTGAGCCCTTTGTGCATGGCGGGTCAGATCTATAAATGGGTCGATGCCCAGGGCGTCACTCATTTCGATGCGCAGCCGCCCCAGGGCCGGGAGGCCACCGTCATGGTCACGCCCTCCCCGCCCATCGGCAAACCGGGCGTGCTACCGCGCGGCAACGTCATCGGCGATCAAAAGGCCATCGATCACAAAGTGAAAAAGCAGGTCGCCGAGCAGCAGGCCCAGCTAAAAGCATTCTGCGAACAGGCTCGGACGAACCTGGCTCAACTGCAGAACAATCCGCGATTGCGGGAGGAAGTCGACGGCGAGACGCGCCGCCTGACCGATCAACAACGTCAGGAGCGCATCACCGAAGCACAGAAACAAATTGCGAAAAACTGCCAGTAAGCGCTGGCAGTTTCCGATTCAGCGGGAGACGGTGATCAACTCGTCGAACTCTTTGAGCAAGACCTGAAGCTGCCGATCCTTGCCCCGGACGTTGCGGGAGGCGAAGACCATTTCGGCCATCTCCTGAATCCCCGATGCGTTGGGCAATGGCAGATCCTGCTCCAGGATCGACTTCATCCTTGGCAGGAAGATCCATTGCAGCCACTGCTCGAAATCCAGCGTATCCACCGAAAACGGTTCAACGCTGGAGAGCGCCTCAGCGGACGGCGGCACTTCATCCCACCAACCCTGAACGCGCAGTTCGCGCTCGATCAACAGCAACTGCTCGGCAATCTTCGGAAAGCGCATATCCATCACAGCGAAACCTTGGCCTTCTGACGAGCCAACGCAGCACCGGCCGGGTCACCTTGCTTCTCACGGGCCTGGGCGATCAATTCCCACAGGCTGGCCTGAAGATCCGGACGCCCATTGGCGAACGTCAGGCCACGACGGGCAAACTGTTCGGCCTGCGCCGCATCACCTTGAGCCATACGTACCTGCGCCAGGCGATAAAGCACTTGCGGCTCGCGCGGTGCAACGCGCTGGGCACGTTCGAGGCTGGAAGATGCGCCATTAAGGTCGCCACTGGCCTGTTGCTGCTGGGCGGTGGTCAACAATGCCAGGACCGGACCGTCCAGTTGTTCATCGGCGGACAGTCCGCCGGAGTTCGCTGAAGGAATCCCGCTGGGCGTCGACGGCATGCTGTAACTGCCCTGATTGATCGGTGCCGACTGAACCGGCGAGGTATCAATCGGCCCTGGAGTAATCGGACCCGGGGTAATCGGCGAAGTGCTGATCGGTGCCGAGGAGACAGCACCACCCCCCGGGACCATCACCACGACGCCGGTGTCACCTTGCGGGATCGCCTGAGTCTGAGCTTGTACAGGACGCTTCACCGTCGACTGCCGGAACCCGCCATTGGCCGAAATCCGCTCGCTGTTGGAGACGGCAGTGCCGGCATCCTCAACCGGGATCGAACCACGCTGCACAGTGGAGCAGCCGCTGAGCAAAGCCACGGCAGTCACCGCTGGAATCAACCACTTGTTCACTTCAAATCCTCTTTGCTTAATTCATCCAGCCCTTGACCCAATCCATCACCGATTCTGCAGGGCTTTCGCCACCGCAAGCAGCACCGGGAGGCGGTTCACTGCCGCGAATATACGGCATCTGCACCGCACCTGGGCAGTTGGCTTCGGAACCTTGCCCGGTGCGCGAATCGACCCAGGCCTGAACAATATTGTCCGGCTGCGGCATGTCCAGCGGCAGCGGATCGGCTTTACGCATGAAACTGGTCCAGACCTGCAACGCGCCGGTGGCACCGGTGAACGGTGTCTTGCCATTATCATCGCGCCCCAGCCAGACCACGGCCAGCAGATCCTGACTGAAACCGGCGAACCAGCTGTCCCGCGAATCGTTACTGGTACCGGTCTTACCGGCCAGGGTCAGGGTTTTCGGCAACACGTTATAAACCGAACTGCCGGTACCTTCACGCATGACGCGCTGCATGGCGTTCTGGATCAGGTAAATGGACGCCGGATCAAATTGCTGCTGAATCTGGAACGGATAACGCTTGAGCGGCTCGCCCTCGGCAGTCAGTACGCTGCGAATCCCGCGCATCGGCGTATTGAACCCGCCATTGGCCAGCGTCTGGTACATGGTCGCCACTTCGATCGGGGTCATACCGCCGGCACCGAGCAACATCGACGGGAACGCCGGGAATTCGCGGCTTACGCCCAGGCGTGCCAGGGTCTTCAAGACATTCGGCACGCCCACCGCCAACCCGAGACGCGCGGTCGACAGGTTGTAGGAATGCGCCAACCCTTGGTACAGGAACACCGTGCCGTGGGAACGGCGATCATAGTTCTGTGGTTTCCAGATCTGACCGTCCGCGCCTTTGACCGAGAAGTAGTCGTCCGATAGCCAACTGGTCAGCGTGTACTGGCTCGGCTTTTCAAGAGCGGTCAGATAAACCGCCGGCTTGATCAAAGAGCCGATCGGCCGCACCGCGTCCAACGCGCGGTTAAAACCGGCAAAACTCGCCTGACGGCTGCCGATCATGGCCTGGACCTCACCGGTTTCCGGATTGGTCACGACCATCGCCGCTTCCACGTCATCGGACCCCTTGCGCCCAGCCAGGCGCTTGAACGTGTCGTTGACCGAGGCTTCGGCTTTCATCTGCAGGATCGGGTCGAAACTGGTGAAGATTCGCAGCCCTTCTTCGGTCAAGTCTTCGTCGCGGTAGTCTTCGCGCAACTGACGTTTAACCAGATCAAGGAAGCCCGGGAACGAGCTGTCGGCCAACTTGCCACGAGTGGTCACACCCAGTGGCATTTTCTTCGCCGCCTCAACCTGTTCGGCGCTGGCAACGCCTTGCTCCTTCAGAACATCGAGCACCAGATTGCGCCGCTCCAGCGCCCGCTCAGGGTTGCGACGCGGGTTGTAATAGGACGGCCCCTTGACCATGCCCACCAACAAAGCGACTTGGTGCAATTTCAGCTCGGACAATGGCTGCCCGAAGAAAAACTGGCTGGCCAGGCCGAAGCCGTGCACCGCGCGCTGACCATCCTGGCCGACGAACACTTCATTGAGGTAAGCCTCAAGAATGTCGCGCTTGTCGTAATGCAGCTCAAGCAACATCGCCATCATGGCTTCGGTGAGCTTACGGGTCAGGCTGCGTTCATTGGTGAGGTAGAAGTTCTTGACCAACTGTTGCGTCAGCGTGCTACCGCCCTGGGTCATCTTGCCGCCCGAGGTGTTGACGTAGATAGCTCGGGCAATCGACTTCGGCGACACGCCCCAGTGGCTGTAGAAATCCCGGTCTTCTACGGCCACCAGGGTTTCGAGCAGATACGGCGGAACCTGATCGATCTTGATCAGGATGCGGTCTTCAAGGTTTTTCGGGTAAATCCCGCCGATCAGCAGCGGCTCYAGTCGCACCACGGAAAGCTTCGAACCGTTGGTCGCCGAGAGCTCGGCCACGTAATCGCCGGAGAACCGCACGCGCACGGGCTGCGCCTGCTCCATGCCTTCATAGAACTGGAAGCCTCGGGTATTCAAGTCGACGGTATTGCCATTGACCGCTGCCGCGCCGGGGCCGTTGCTGACCGCTTCGCGCCGGTAGCCCAAAGCATCGAGTTCGGTGAGGAAGTCGTCCTTGCTGAGCTTTTGCCCGACGAACAGCTCGAGCGGGCGCGCGTACACCTTGGCCGGGATGGTCCAGCGCTTGCCGGAGAATTTCTCCTGGACCACGGCGTCGAGGTAAACCGCGAACCCGGCGAGCACCACAAGGCCGACCAGGCTGAGTTTAAGGGCCCAGCCCAGCCAGGGGCGCATGCCCTTGGAAGGTGGTTTTTTAGGGGTGCGGGGGGATCGAGTTCGAGTCATGGCGGCGGATTATACGCACTTTATTCATCCTCAACAGGAGCCCTCTGAGGTTTGCGTCGGACGGACTTGCAGCCATAATGACGGCCTTGAATTTTCCCCAGACTCTGAAGGATCGCCTGTGAGCCAGTCCCTGATCGCTGCCCTGCAAAACCCGGCCCTCTACCCGCATCCCGTAGAAGGGTTCCAGGTCATCGAGACCCATATTTCCTGGGTGATACTCACCGGTCCCTATGCTTATAAAGTGAAGAAGCCGGTGAACTTCGGCTTCCTCGACTTCACCAGCCTTGAGGCCCGCGAGCACTTCTGCGGTGAAGAGCTGCGCCTTAACCAGCGCCTGACCCATGACTTGTATCTTGAAGTGTTGCCGATCACCGGCAGCGCCGAGGCGCCACAACTGGGCGGCGATGGTCCGGTTGTCGATTACGCCCTGAAAATGCGTCAGTTCCCACAAAGCCAACTGCTCAGCACCCTGCAAGCCAACGGCGAATTGACCACCACGCACATCGACGAGATGGCCGCGCAGATCGCTCAATTCCACCTCAGTGCGCCGAAAGTGCCTGCCGAACACGAAGCCGGCACGCCGGACAGCGTCATGGCGCCGGTACGGCAGAACTTCGAACAAATTCGCCCGTTCCTCAGCGACAAGGCCGATCTGCTGCAACTCGAGGCCCTGCAAGCCTGGGCCGAAAGCAGCTTCGAGCGCCTCAAGCCGCTGTTCGCCCAACGCAAGGCCGACGGCTTCATTCGCGAATGCCATGGCGACATTCACTTGGGCAACGCCACTGTAATCGACGGCAAAGTGGTGATCTTCGACTGCATCGAGTTCAACGAACCGTTCCGCTTCACCGACGTTTACGCCGACACCGGCTTCCTGGCAATGGACCTGGAAGACCGCGGCCTGAAGAGCCTGGCGCGCCGTTTCATCAGCCAATACCTGGAACTGACCGGCGACTACCAGGGCCTTGAGCTGCTGAACTTCTATAAAGCCTACCGCGCACTGGTTCGCGCCAAGGTCAGCCTGTTCAGCATGCCGGCCGAGGCCGATCCGGTGCAGCGCGCTACCACTCTGCGTCAGTACCGCAACTACGCCAACCTGGCAGAAAGCTACAGCACCATTCCTTCGCGTTTCCTGGCGATCACCCACGGTGTTTCCGCCGTCGGCAAAAGCCATGTGGCCATGCGCCTGGTGGAAGCATTGGGTGCCATTCGCCTGCGTTCGGATGTCGAGCGCAAGCGTATGTTCGGCGAACAGACCGTACCGAACGACCCGCAGGCCGGCATCTATAGCGCCGACGCCAGCGTCGCCACCTATGCCCGCCTGCATGAGGTTGCCAATGTAATTCTGCGTGCCGGTTTCCCGGTGGTGATCGATGCCACTTATCTCAAGCGCGACCAACGCGACAGCGCGGCAAAAATCGCCGAGGCCACCGGCGC
This sequence comes from Pseudomonas sp. P1_A1, assembly GCF_056406935.1. Taxonomy (NCBI): domain Bacteria; kingdom Pseudomonadati; phylum Pseudomonadota; class Gammaproteobacteria; order Pseudomonadales; family Pseudomonadaceae; genus Pseudomonas; species Pseudomonas sp. P1_A1. The sequence continues at coordinate 12,085 of NZ_JBFTZE010000013.1, forward strand.
GCCGTTCCTGATCCTCGATTGCGACGCACCGCAAGCGGTGATCGAGAGCTGGCTGAAGCAACGCCAGGCGGACAATAACGATCCGTCCGACGCCAACCTGGCTGTTATCGCCGCCCAGCAAGCCAGCCGCGAGGCACTGACGCCAGCAGAAATCCTCTGCAGCAAGCGCGTCCAGACCAATGAAAGTGGCACCCTCGATACGGTCGTTGCGCAGATTCGCCAGCGCCTGCCTGGTCTGTAAGAAACTATTTCAACCGTGAGGCCCTCGCCGGCTTCACGGCTGTCAAATAGTGGCACTATACTGGCGTCATAAAACCATCAGGTGATGTGACATGAGCCAGCCAAAACTTCTCGACACCCCGCTTTATGCCTTGCTGCACAAAGACGACATCACAAGCTTCAACAATGAACGCCCGAAAGATGGACCTATCGACATGGTCGGTGGTGACTTCCGGGGTCTTGATCTGCGTGAACTGAACGCCGACGGCATCGACTTCACCGATGCCTATTTTCGCTCTGCCGACTTGCGCGGCATCGATTTTCGCAACTCATCCCTGGAAGGCGCGAGCCTGGCCCACGCGCAGATCTCCGGCGCCTACTTCCCGCCAGAGCTGAGTGCCGATGAGATTCTGATGTCGATGAATTTCGGGACACGCCTGCGTTATCGCACTCGCTAAAAAGCGACGTTTCACTTAGTCCGGCGCCCCGCCTTGCGCCGGACTTTGTAGTTTTTGTGCTCGAAAACTCAATTCTTCGTACGCCTTCGGACTGCATCCGTCGCCTTCTCCCGCCGTTTCTTGAGTTTGCCTCTTAGAAGCTTTTGCGTCGAAACCGACCAAACAATCACGCTTTTCCTACTGATGGCTACACTGCTGAGAGGCTCGCCCACGCACCGTTCGGCTGTCGCAAGGAGGCTTGATGAATGATGAACTGCAACACCTGAAGAATCTTGGCAAGACGTCGGCGCAATGGCTGCATGCCGTGGGCATCCACAGTGCCTCGGACTTGCGTCGGCTGGGAGCTGTGGACGCTTATCGGGCCGTGCGCACTCGCGGTTTTCGGGCGTCCAAGGTGTTGTTGTATGCGATTGAAGGCGCGTTGATGGATGTTCACTGGAACGACATTCCCGCCGAGCGCAAGGAAGCCTTGAACAAACAGCTGGATGCTATTTCGTCTCGCCACAAGAATTGAACGGGTAATCTCACTCGAACGCACAGCCTGAAACCCAATGATTACGAGGCTTTCCAGCGAAGGAATGACGTGTTTCACGAATACGAGAAATCAGCGGTTGACTTGGTAATGAGAATCGCTATTATTATCACAACTGGTCGCGAGACTGGTCGATATTCTGAAAAGCCCTTGGTTCGGACTCTCAGATTATCTCCTCATCAGGCTAATCACGGTTATTTGACCCGGCTCTTGCCGGGTCTTTTTTTGCCTGTGGAAAACTCGCCTGATTTTATTGGCCTGACGGCTTGCCGAACTGCTTGCGCATTTGCGCGCAGTAATCCTGCGGCGGCGTGGTGGGCGTATACCAGACGTAATCGGCCATAGCCGACGTGACCTCAGCGCCCTGCTCCGCCAGCATCAATACCGTTGGTGCCTCGGGCTCCCCCAGATCCAGCATATGGATCGGCACCCCGACATCCTTGCGCGCGTGGAACGCGCCGGCAAACAACAGTGAAGGCATCGGTGCCGCCCGTAATCGCTCGGCTATCCGCCGGTCACGCTGCTGCTGCACGGCCAGCATCGCGGGCATCTGTGATTCAGGCAGCAAGCCGCAGTGGGAATCGCTGATCTGCGCCAGCAACTCATTCTTGACCGTCGGAGCGTTGGAGCGCGTACCGCTCAATGTCGGCGGTTTGGCATAGACAGTACGGACTTCAGGCGTGTCCAGATTGGCCGCCAGTAACGGGTACGGCTGAGTCAGGGCAAACCGAACGATCGGCCCGTAAAGATTCCAGTCCCATCCCGGCTGCCAGGCCAACGCCACGGACAAATCGGTCGGCAGCGGTGAGGCATGCCGAACGTCATCGACGCGCTGTTGCTGAGCCGGCGTCAGCATTTCCAGCAGCAGACTGCCTTGAGGCCGTCGCTCACCCAGTGCCTGCAATAACCACAATTGCAGCTGATGGTGATCACGATTGTCATGCTGCTCGCCAACGATCAGCCGCGAAGGTTCCGCCAACCGTGCAAGCAGTTCTTGCGCCGTCAGGGTCTTACCGCTGCGCAGATCCCGGATTTCGCCGCTGACCGGCGGCGGCACCGACACATGCTGGCAGGCACTCAGTAACAGCGCTGCCAGAAAAACCATCACGCGTGTTTTCATCCCTAAAACACCTCAGCGGGCGATGATCAGCGGATGCCCACGCTCCGGGTGCGGTTGCACCAATACTTCCAGCCCGAACACAGCCTTGAGCGGTTCCGGGCGCAATACCTGTTCCGGCGTGTCCAGCACCAAAGGACGCCCACCTTCGAGCAGTAACAGGCGATCACAATAACGCGCCGCCAGGTTCAGATCATGCAGGATCACCAGCACCGCCGCACCGCGATCGGCGAATTCACGCACCGCTTGCAGCGTGGTGTGCTGATGCAGCGGGTCGAGCATCGACGTCGGCTCATCGAGCAACAACGTCTGCCCCGCCTCGCCCGGCCAAAGCTGCGCCAACACCCGCGCCAAATGCACCCGCTGACGTTCGCCGCCAGACAACGCCAGATAACTGCGACCACTCAAGTGCCCCGCATCGGCCGCCTGCAGCGCGGCGGCGACAATCTCGTCATCCCGGACCCGACCGCTTTGATAAGGTAGACGGCCCATGCCGACCACTTCTTCGACGCGAAAGGCAAAGTCCAGGGTCGACACTTGCGGCAACACCGCCAAACGTCGGGCTCGCTGCGCTCCGTTCCAATGACTCAGCTCACGCTCATCGAGCCAGACGCTGCCATGGTCCGCAGGCAATTCGCCGCACAGGGCGCCGAGCAACGTGCTTTTGCCGGCGCCATTAGGCCCCAACACGCCGAGGACTTCGCCCGGTTGAAGCTCTAGGGTGATGTCCTCCAGGACAACTTTTCGACCGCGGCGGATTTGCAGGTTCTGCGTTCGCAGCATCAGGCACGCCCTCTGAACAATAAATACAGAAAGAACGGCGCGCCGATGAGGGCCGTGACAATCCCGATCGGCAACTCAGCCGGCGCCAACGCCAGCCGCGCCACCAGATCAGCAAACAACAGGAGACTGGCCCCCGCCAACACCGATGCCGGCAACAACACCCGATGATCGGGGCCGACCAGCAGCCGCACCAGATGCGGCACCACCAGGCCGACAAACCCGATCATCCCCGCCGCAGCTACCGCCGCGCCGACACCCAACGCCGTGCAGAACACCAATTCGCGCTTGAGTCCTTCGACGTCGATACCCAGGTGGCCGGCCTCCGACTCCCCCAGCAACAAAGCGTTCAAGGCCTTGGCCCGACGCGGCAACCACAGTGCCACGCCGGTGCCCACCAGAAATAACGGCCAGAGTCGCGCATAACTGGCGCCGTTAAGGCTGCCCAGGTTCCAGAACGTCAGGGTGCGCAGGGTCGCGTCATCCGCCAGATAGGTGAAGAGCCCGACCGCCGAACCAGCCAGGGCAGTCAATGCAATACCAGCCAGCAGCATGGTCGCGACGTTGGTCTGGCCATTGCGCCGCCCCAGTCGATAGACCAGCGCCGTCACCCCCAACCCGCCGAGAAACGCGCACACCGACAACAGATATGGCCCGAAGGATTCAGGCAGTCCACCGAATACCGAGCCGCCGACAATCGCGATAGCCGCGCCCAGTGCTGCGCCGCTGGAAACCCCCACCAGGCCCGGATCGGCCAGCGGGTTGCGAAACAATCCCTGCATTGCAACGCCGGACAGCGCCAGCACCCCGCCCACCGCCAAGCCCAGCAAGGTTCGCGGCAGGCGAATTTGCCCGAGGATCAGTTCGGCCTGCTCCAACCCGTCGGCAGCAATCGGCACACCGACCAACCGCAGCGCCGCCCGCAAGGTGTCGAACAACGGCAAACTCACCGGCCCCAACGCCAGCGACAGCCAGATCGCCAGCAAACACAACAGGCTCAAGCCAATGAACAACGCGCGAGGTTTAATCAGAAGGGTCATTGGCCAGTCGTACCGGGATCGAACAGGTGCATAAACAACCTCCTTTAAAGGTTTCCCGGGCATAGTCATGACAGGCCAAGTATTCTCGGCATCCGGTAATCGCCCTGCGGGCGAGCCGTCATTTGATAATTGCTTGCATTTGAACGTCAAGCTCGGACATTCCGGGTCACGAGCCGCAGGACTTGAGGATAGACATGAAGCTTCTTTGCACAGGCGCCGAATTGGCTGACGCCAGCAGTCGCGGTTTCGACGTCGACGGTCAGAAACTCCTGGCCGTGCGCCGGGGCGGTCGGGTGTATGTGTATGAAAATCGCTGCCCGCACCGGGGCGTCGGGCTGGAATGGCAGCCCGACCAGTTTCTCGACCCCAGCAACAGCCTGATCCAGTGCGCGACCCACGGCGCACTGTTTCTGATCGAGGACGGTGAATGCGTCGCCGGCCCCTGCGCCGGACAATCCCTGACCAGCGTCCTGTGCCGCGAGGACGAACAAGGGATCTGGGTTACGCTCTAAAGCAACACATCCAGCCGCCGATCGACCACCATCTCTTCGTGGGTCAAGCGCACGCCATACGCCAGCACTTCGACTCCACACGCCACCGCCTCACGCAACGCAGCTGCGTAGGCCGAATCGATTTCTTCGGCAGGACGTACCGCGTCGATCCCTGTCAGGTTCACGCAATACAACTGCACTGCCCGAATCCCGTCCCTGGCCAAATGCGCCAGTTCGCGCAAATGCTTGGCCCCACGCTGGGTCACCGCGTCAGGAAATGCTGCCACCGCCGAGCCATCGAACCCCAGGGTGACGCTTTTGACTTCCACATAAGCCGGCCCGCCCGGGTAATCCAGACGGAAGTCGATACGGCTGCTTTCCTGACCGTAGGCCACTTCGCGCTTCAGTTCGGTAAAGCCGTTCAGCTCAGCGATGACGCCAGCCCGCAGCGCCTCCTCGATCAAGCCGTTGGCGCGCCCGGTGTTCACACAGAACAACCGTCTCTGCGGGGTTTCGCCAATTTCCCAAGTGCCGGGCAACTTGCGCTTGGGGTCAGTGGAGCGGCTAAACCAGACTTGCCCGCCCTCGACCTGGCAATTAAGCATTGAACCGGTGTTCGGGCAATGAATGGTCAGCAACTCGCCGCCAACGGTTTCGATATCGGCGAGAAAACGCTTGTAACGACGAATCAAGCGACCTTCTTCAAGGGGAGGATGAAAACGCATCAGCCTTGCCAGCTCTTCAAACCGCGGGCGATCCGCTCGACTGCTTCTTGCAAGCGCGGAAGGCTTTGGGTGTAGGCAAACCGCACATGATGCCCGGCCTGATAGCGCCCGAAGTCCAGGCCCGGGGTAATTGCAACGTGCTCGGTTTCGAGGAAGTGCCGGCAGAACGCGAAGGCATCGCCGCCGAACTTGCTGATATCGGCGTACAAATAGAACGCACCTTCCGGTTCTACGGCGATACCGAAACCCAATTCCCGCAGGGCTGGCAGGAGGAAGTCACGACGTCGACCGAACTCGGCGCGGCGCTCCTCGAAAATGCTGATGGTGGCGGGCTCGAAGCAGGCCAATGCCGCGTGCTGGGCCATGCTCGGTGCACTGATGTAGAGGTTCTGGGCAAGCTTCTCCAGCTCACCGACCGCCGCTTCAGGTGCGACCAGCCAACCAAGCCGCCAGCCGGTCATGCCGAAATACTTGGAAAAGCTATTGAGGACGAACGCGCTGTCATCGACTTCCAGCACGCTGGCCGCGTCCGTGCCGTAAGTCAGGCCGTGGTAAATCTCGTCGACCACCAAATGACCGTGGCGGGCCTTGATCGCCGCGGACAGCCCGGCCAGCTCATCACGGGTCAGGATGGTCCCGGTGGGGTTGGCCGGCGATGCTACCAGGGCACCGACGCTGTCGTGATCCCAGTGACGCGCGACCAGGTCCGGAGTCAGTTGATAACGCACGTCCGGGCCGACCGGCACCAGCTGCGCCGCACCTTCCACCAGGCGCAGGAAGTGCCGGTTGCACGGGTAACCCGGGTCGGCCAGCAGCCAGTGCTTGCCTGGGTCCACCAGCAAGGCACTGGCCAACAGCAATGCGCCTGAACCGCCAGGCGTGATCAGGATGCGTTGCGGATCGATGTTCAGCCCGTAGCGCTGCTGATAAAACCCCGAAATGGCCTCACGCAGCTCAGGGATGCCGCGAGCGGCGGTGTAACGGGTCTTCCCCGCCGTCAGCGCGGCCTGGCCGGCCTGGATGATCGGCTCGGCGGTGGTGAAGTCCGGCTCGCCGATTTCCAGGTGAATCACGTCGTGGCCAGCCGCTTGCAGCTCGTTGGCCCGCGCCAGCAGGGCCATGACGTGGAACGGTTCGATAGCGCGACTACGCGCACTGTAGGACAGAGCCATTAGCCTTCCTTACAACGGGAAAAGAATTGATTCTACCCAAGCGCAGGAACGAGCGAGAGTCTAAAGCGGTCAGAGCCATATAATGCTGGTCTCAATCGATTCAAGCGTATGTCTCAGGTTTGGCTAAAATCAATAATTGATCAGGTCTCCCTAGCCACCAGACGAAGCTTTGCAATCTTTTGCAAGCACCACGGGCCGCGGGCTCGACATCCGGGAGTAGCGCGGTCCGATTTGATCTGGTAAGTTCGCCCGCTTGCAGCCGCAGGGCCGGCAGGTGTCGGTGATGGAGCAATCCTGCGCAATGGATTACAAGAGTAGAGGCGGTCCATTTCATGCCCACCCAAGCAAAGCAGCAAAATCAGTCGATCAGCGGCTTCGAACCCTACAAAGAAGTGAAGGGCGAAGAGTACATGGGCAAACCCATGCGTGCTCACTTCACCAAGATCCTGAACAAGTGGAAACAGGACTTGATGCAGGAAGTCGACCGTACCGTTGATCACATGAAAGACGAAGCGGCCAACTTCCCTGACCCGGCAGACCGTGCCAGCCAGGAAGAGGAATTCAGCCTCGAATTGCGCGCCCGCGACCGTGAGCGCAAGCTGATCAAGAAAATCGACAAGACCCTGCAACTGATCGAAGACGAAGAATACGGTTGGTGCGAGTCCTGCGGCGTCGAAATCGGCGTCAAGCGACTGGAAGCCCGTCCTACCGCCGACATGTGCGTTGACTGCAAGACCCTGGCGGAAATCAAGGAAAAGCAAGTCGGCAAGTAATCTCGACTTGAACGAAAGACGGAGCGTGCGAACGCTCCGTTTTTGTTTCTGATATTTGCTGCGACTTCGAAATCGCCTTCGTCGGATCGCCGCCCGGAACAAACTTCTCTCCTACAAAGGCTGGCGCAATCTCCTGTAGGAGCTGAGCTTGCTCGTGAAGGCGGCTTCAAGCCGTGCTCAATACGATTGGACAGCCTGACATCGCCCTTATGACCGCCATCGCCTCTTCCGCCTACATCGGGCGCTTCGCCCCCACGCCCAGCGGGCATCTGCACTTCGGTTCGCTGGTTGCAGCACTGGCCTCGTACCTCGACGCCCGTTCGGTCGGCGGGCGCTGGCTGGTGCGCATGGAGGATCTCGATCCGCCACGCGAGGAGCCCGGCGCTCAGGCGGCGATTCTCAAGGCGCTGGAAAGCTACGGTTTCGAATGGGATGGCGAGATGGTCCGACAGAGTGACCGGCACGCGGCCTACGCCGAAGTCCTCAATCGCCTGTTCAGCCAGGGCCTGGCCTACGCATGCACCTGCTCGCGCAAGCAACTGGAGCCGTATCACGGCATCTATCCCGGGTTCTGCCGCAACGCGGGGCACGGCACTGAGAATGCGGCGATCCGCGTGCGTGTACCGGAGCTGGAATACCACTTCATCGACCGGGTGCAGGGCGAATTCCGTCAGCACCTGGGCCGCGAGGTGGGTGACTTCGTGATTCGTCGCCGTGACGGGCTCTATGCCTATCAATTGGCGGTAGTGCTGGACGATGCCTGGCAAGGCATCACTGATATCGTGCGCGGCGCCGACCTGCTGGACTCCACGCCACGCCAGCTCTATCTGCAAGAACTACTCGGCCTGCCGCAACCGCGCTACCTGCACATCCCGCTGATTACCCAGCCGGACGGCCACAAACTCGGCAAATCCTATCGCTCGCCGCCGTTGACCGAAGATCAGGCCACGCCGCTGTTGCTGCGCGCATTGCGGGCGCTGGGGCACAATCCTGTTACCGAACTGAATGACGCTACACCACGGGAAGTGCTGAACTGGGGTATTGCGCACTGGGATGCATTGCTGATCCCGCGCACACTGACGTTGCCTGAAGCGCAACTGCAGTGATGCCACTTGCAGTGGCGCACCCATCCGTTACCATCGCCGCACGTTTTCGGGCACGCGCATAAAAAAAGAGAGAGGCCGGGATGTACATCTATCGCTTGGTCCTGCTCCTGGTAGTGGGGATTTATCTGTTCTCCCCCGCCATCATGGATTGGTGGATCGACGCCACTGGCGCCTGGTATCGCCCTTATTTGCTCTGGCTGATTCTGATCGTCGTGACCTTCATCCTGCAGAGCCAAAAAGATGCCGATGAGCTTTAGCCTGACCCAGATGATCCTGATCAGCGCCGCGTACCTGGCGGTGCTGTTCGGTGTGGCCTGGATCAGTGAACGGGGCATGATCCCCCGGGCGATCATTCGCCACCCGCTGACCTACACCCTGTCGCTGGGCGTTTATGCCAGTGCCTGGGCGTTTTACGGCACGGTGGGCCTGGCCTATCAGTACGGCTACGGTTTTCTGTCCAGCTACCTCGGGGTTTCCGGGGCGTTTCTGCTGGCGCCGGTGCTTTTGTACCCGATCCTGAAAATCACCCGTACTTACCAACTCTCATCGCTGGCCGACCTGTTCGCGTTCCGCTTCCGCAGCACCTGGGCCGGTGCGCTGACGACGATTTTCATGCTGATCGGCGTGCTGCCGTTGCTGGCGTTGCAGATTCAGGCGGTGGCCGACTCCATCGGCATCCTCACCCGCGAGCCGGTGCAGCATCGCGTGGCCCTGAGTTTTTGCGCGCTGATTACGCTGTTCACGATTTTCTTCGGTTCGCGCCACATCGCCACCCGTGAGAAACATGAAGGCCTGGTGTTCGCAATCGCCTTCGAGTCGGTGATCAAGCTGATCGCGATTGGTGGCGTCGGCCTGTATGCGCTGTACGGCGTGTTCGACGGCCCGCAACAGCTGGAACTGTGGCTGCTGCAAAACCAGACCGCCCTCGCCGCCCTGCACACGCCACTGCAGGAAGGCCCATGGCGCACGCTGCTGCTGGTGTTCTTCGCCTCGGCGATCGTCATGCCGCACATGTACCACATGACCTTTACCGAAAACCTCAACCCGCGTTCGCTGGTCAGCGCGAGCTGGGGCTTGCCGCTGTTCCTGCTGCTGATGAGCCTGGCAGTGCCGTTGATTCTCTGGGCCGGGTTGAAACTCGGTGCCACCACCAATCCGGAATATTTCACCCTGGGCATCGGCATCGCCGCCAATAGCAAAGCCCTGGCGCTGTTGGCGTATGTCGGTGGATTGTCGGCGGCCAGCGGGCTGATCATCGTTACTACGCTGGCGCTGTCCGGGATGGCCCTGAACCACTTGGTGTTGCCGCTCTATCAGCCACCGGCCGAGGGCAACATCTACCGCTGGCTGAAATGGACCCGCCGGGCGCTGATCGTCGCGATCATCATGGCCGGCTACGGTTTCTACCTGATGCTGGGCGCTGAACAGGACCTGGCCAACCTCGGCATCGTCGCCTTCGTCGCCACGTTGCAGTTTCTGCCGGGGGTGTTGTCGGTACTGTACTGGCCGACCGCCAACCGTCGCGGCTTCATCGCCGGCCTCCTGGCGGGGATTCTGGTGTGGCTGGTGACGATGCTGTTGCCGCTGGTCGGCAATCTGCAAGGCTTCTACATTCCGTTGCTGAACATGATTTACGTGCTGGACGACACCAGCTGGCACATGGCGGCGATTGCCTCGCTGGCCGCCAACGTGCTGATGTTCACCCTGATTTCACTGTTCACCAACGCCAGCCCCGAAGAGGCCAGCGCCGCCGAAGCCTGCGCGGTGGACAACGTTCGTCGCCCGCAACGCCGCGAACTGCATGCCGCCTCGCCTCAGGAATTCGCCACGCAACTGGCCAAACCGCTGGGCGCCAAGGCGGCGCAGAAAGAAGTCGAACAAGCGCTGCGTGACCTTTATCTTCCGTTCGACGAACGCCGGCCTTACGCCTTGCGTCGTTTGCGTGACCGTATCGAAGCCAACCTCTCCGGCCTGATGGGCCCGAGCGTGGCGCAGGACATGGTCGAAACCTTCCTGCCCTATAAGGCCGGCGGCGAAAACTACGTTACCGAAGACATCCACTTCATCGAAAGTCGCCTCGAGGATTACCACTCACGCCTCACCGGCCTTGCCGCCGAACTCGATGCCCTGCGCCGCTACCACCGCCAAACCCTGCAGGAATTGCCGATGGGCGTGTGCTCGCTGGCCAAGGATCAGGAAATCCTCATGTGGAACAAAGCCATGGAGGAGCTGACCGGGATTGCCGCGCAGCGTGTGGTCGGTTCGCGCCTGAGCACCATTGCCGATCCGTGGAAAGAGCTGCTGCAAGGCTTCATCAATCTGCCGGACGAACATTTGCACAAGCAGCACCTGGCCCTCGATGGCCAGACCCGCTGGCTGAACCTGCACAAAGCGGCGATCGACGAACCGCTGGCGCCGGGTAACAGCGGCCTGGTGCTGCTGGTGGAAGACCTGACCGAAACCCAGATGCTCGAAGACAAGCTGGTGCACTCCGAGCGCCTGGCCAGCATTGGCCGACTGGCGGCCGGCGTGGCCCATGAAATCGGCAACCCGATCACCGGCATTGCCTGTCTCGCGCAGAACCTGCGCGAAGAACGTGAAGAAGACGCCGAACTCACGGAAATCAGCGGGCAGATCCTCGAGCAGACCAAACGCGTGTCACGCATCGTTCAGTCGCTGATGAGCTTCGCCCACGCGGGCGGTCATCAGCACAGCGACGAGCCCGTTTGTCTGGCGGAAGTGGCCCAGGATGCCATCGGCCTGCTGGCCTTGAACCGGCGCAATTTCGAAGTACAGTTCTACAACCTGTGCGACCCCGATCACTGGGTCGAAGGCGACCCGCAGCGGCTCGCCCAGGTATTGATCAATCTGCTCTCAAACGCCCGTGACGCCTCGCCTCCGGGCAGTGCAGTGCGCGTCAAGAGCGAAGCCGGCGAACACACGGTCGATCTGATCGTCGAAGACGAAGGCAGCGGTATTCCCTCGAGCATCATGGACCGACTGTTCGAACCCTTCTTCACCACCAAGGATCCTGGCGAAGGCACCGGTCTGGGCCTTGCACTGGTCTATTCCATCGTTGAAGAGCATTATGGACAAATCACCATCGACAGCCCGGCTGATGTTCAAAGCCAACGCGGCACCCGTATCCGGGTGACCTTACCGCGTCATGTCGAAGCGACGTCCGCTGTGAACTGAGACCGTCGAGAGTATCGAATCAATGCCGCACATTTTGATCGTCGAAGACGAAACAATTATCCGCTCCGCCTTGCGCCGTCTGCTGGAACGTAACCAGTACCAGGTCAGCGAAGCCGGATCCGTGCAGGAAGCACAAGAGCGTTTCAGCATTCCCACGTTTGACCTGATCGTCAGTGACCTGCGCCTGCCGGGCGCGCCGGGTACCGAGTTGATCAAACTCGGCCAGGGCACTCCGGTGCTGATCATGACCAGTTACGCCAGCCTGCGTTCGGCCGTCGACTCCATGAAAATGGGCGCGGTGGACTACATCGCCAAGCCTTTCGATCACGACGAAATGCTCCAGGCCGTCGCGCGAATCCTGCGGGACCGCCAGTCGGCGCAAGCCAGCGGTGAGCCGGTCGTCGGCAAAGCGTCCAATGGCGCCGCAGCAAAAAGCGGTGTCGACAACAGCAACGGCGAAATCGGCATCATCGGCTCTTGCCCGCCGATGCAGGACCTGTACAGCAAAATCCGTAAAGTCGCGCCGACCGATTCCAATGTCCTGATCCAGGGCGAATCCGGTACCGGTAAAGAACTGGTAGCACGTGCCCTGCACAACCTGTCCAAACGCGCCAAGGCACCGATGATTTCGGTGAACTGCGCGGCCATTCCTGAAAGCCTGATCGAGTCCGAGCTGTTCGGCCACGAAAAAGGCGCGTTCACTGGCGCCAGTGCCGGGCGTGCCGGATTGGTGGAAGCGGCGGACGGCGGCACCTTGTTCCTCGATGAAATCGGTGAACTGCCACTGGAAGCCCAGGCCCGCTTGTTGCGTGTATTGCAGGAAGGTGAAATCCGCCGGGTTGGTTCGGTCCAGTCGCAGAAGGTCGATGTACGCCTGATCGCCGCGACCCACCGGGACCTCAAGAGCCTGGCGAAGATCGGCCAGTTCCGTGAAGACTTGTATTACCGCCTCCACGTGATCGCCCTGAAACTACCGGCCCTGCGCGAGCGCGGTGCGGACGTCAATGAAATTGCCAATGCCTTCCTGGCGCGGCAGAGCGCGCGGGTCAACCGCACCGATCTGAAATTCGCCCTGGATGCCGAGCAAGCAATTCGGCATTACTCCTGGCCGGGTAACGTTCGCGAACTGGAAAACGCGGTCGAGCGCGCGGTGATTCTGTGCGAGAGCCCGGAGATTTCCGCCGAGCTGCTGGGCATAGACATCGAACTCAGCGATCTGGAAGACGACGATTTCATCGGCCTCGCGCCCCAGCAGGGCAACAGCGCCGGTAACACCAGCCACGAACCGACCGAAGATTTGTCCCTGGAAGACTACTTCCAGCACTTCGTGCTCGAGCATCAGGATCACATGACCGAAACCGAACTGGCCCGCAAACTCGGGGTCAGTCGCAAATGCCTGTGGGAACGCCGCCAGCGCCTGGGCATCCCGCGGCGCAAGACCGGGGTGGCCAGCGAGAGCTGAACCGCGCCTGTCAGATGCGCGGGTAACACGTGACATTGTGGAAAAACTGTTACCTCAGCTTTTTCACGTAACAGAAGCCGGGGCTTACGGTAACGAAGCCCCGGTTTTTTTGGCCTCGAAAAACACCATTAGCCCGCCTAACCCCTTGTTTTACTGGGCCTCACAAAAGTTGGCACGCACCCTGCTATATGTTCAGTACAAGAACAATAACAAGTAATGCACAAGACAATAAAAATAAGACGAATCGACTCACGCACAATAAAAACAAGACGGCGAGAGGCGTAGCTAACTGATTCTTTTGGAGAGGCGTTGCATTTGGGGCTTGCCCCGCAACCAGGCCGAGAACAATAAAAAACTGTCCCGAGACAGTGCCTGAACTGGTTGGATCACACGATCATAGCAACACAGCGACCAAAGCAATCCGTTTGCTCTTGGCTCCCGATTGGGAGGGTCATGAAGGAAAACTTCATGGCGAGGGCGCTCAACAAAAACAAGAAGCCCGAAACCAATAATAAAAATAGAGCACGCAACTACTTCTGGGGGAGCTTCGGCTCCCCTTGTGGTTTCTGGCGTTTGGCATTCTCACTACTACAAAAACCGCCCCTCAAGACATCTCCCTTCAAGCGCTTGCGCAGCTTCCTACACCATCCCCCGACTAAATGCTAGAATCCCGGCCCATCATGCGGTCATTCTTCGTTATGGCCGAACATTCCTTCAAACAGTGCATCCCATGCTGAAGAAGCTGTTCCAGTCATTCCGTTCTCCCCTGCGTCGTACGCAACACATCCGCAGCACGCCTGAAGTGCTCAATAGCGGCCAACATTCGCTGCAAAAGGCGCAATTCAGCCGTTACGCGGTCAACATCGTCGAACGCTTGCAGAACGCCGGTTACCAGGCTTACCTGGTCGGCGGCTGTGTGCGTGACATGCTGCTCGGCATCACGCCGAAAGATTTCGACGTCGCCACCAGTGCCACCCCTGAACAGGTACGGGCCGAATTCCGCAACGCGCGGATCATCGGTCGTCGCTTCAAACTGGTGCATATCCACTTCGGCCGCGAAATCATCGAAGTCGCGACCTTCCGCGCCAATCACCCGCAAAACGAAGAGGACGAAGACAGCAACCAGTCTTCCCGCAACGAAAGCGGGCGCATTCTGCGCGATAACGTCTACGGCACCCTGGAAGAAGACGCGCAACGCCGCGACTTCACCATCAACGCCTTGTATTACGATCCGGTCAGCGAGCGCATTCTCGACTACGCCAATGGCGTACACGACATCCGCAATCACCTGATCCGCCTGATCGGCGATCCGAAGCAGCGCTACCAGGAAGACCCGGTGCGGATGCTGCGGGCCGTGCGTTTCGCCGCCAAGCTGAATTTCGGTATCGAGAAGCACAGCGCCCTACCGATCCGCGATCTGGCACCGATGCTGCGCGAGATTCCATCAGCCCGTCTGTTCGAAGAAGTGCTCAAGCTGTTCCTCTCCGGCCACGCCGCGGACACCTTCGAAATGCTGGTCGACCTGCAGCTGTTCGATCCGCTGTTCCCGGCCAGTGCCGAGGCGCTGGAATACAACCCGACGTACACCCACACGTTGATCAGTGAAGCACTGATCAACACGGACTTGCGGATCAAGCAGAACAAACCGGTCACTCCGGCATTCCTGTTCGCCGCCCTGCTCTGGCCTGCCCTGCCGGCCCGCGTGTTGCGCCTGCAAGAACGTGGCATGCCGCCGATTCCGGCAATGCAAGAAGCAGCGCATGAGCTGATCGCCGAACAGTGCCAGCGTATTGCGATTCCGAAACGCTTTACCATGCCGATCCGCGAGATCTGGGACATGCAGGAGCGTCTGCCGCGCCGCAGCGGCAAGCGGGCCGACCTGTTGCTGGACAACCCGCGGTTCCGCGCCGGTTACGACTTCCTGCTGCTGCGCGAAAGCGCTGGTGAACAGACCGATGGCCTGGGCGAATGGTGGACCGACTATCAGGACGCCAACGACAGCGAACGTCGGGACATGATCCGCGAACTCAGCGGCAAGGACGACGGCAGCGGTGCTCCGCGCAAACGTCGCCGCAGTGGCGGTGCCAAACGCAAACGCGCTGCCGGCGCTTCGAGCACGACAGGCGAATAAGCCATGGAACGCATCTACATCGGCATGGGCAGCAATCTGGCTGACCCTGCCGAACAGTTGCGCAGCGCTGTCGGGGCCTTGGCACGCTTGCCGCAGACCGAACTGGTCGGTGTTTCCGGGTTTTATCAAAGCGACTCGCTGCTGCCCGGCCAACCGCGTTATACCAACGCGGTCGCCGCTCTCGACAGCTGCCTCGCGCCGCTGGAGCTGCTCGATGCCCTGCAAGCCATCGAGAACGGACAAGGCCGCCAGCGCCTTGAACGCTGGGGCCCGCGTACGCTGGATCTGGACATCGTGCTGTTCGGCGATCGACTGATCGACGAACCGCGCCTCAAAGTCCCTCACTATCACCTGCAGGAACGAGCCTTTGTGCTCTATCCGCTAGCCGAACTGGCACCGGCGGACTTGCGCCTGGCCGATGGCCGCACCCTCGCAGAACTACTCACCGCCTGCCCGTTCGTCGGTCTGGAACGCCTCCCGGCAGCCTGAGTTGCCGCTTTTGATGATACAAGCCCATCGCAAATCTGCTGAATCGCGTCAGTAACGTCGGTAACACCCCACACGTAACAATGCGGTAACACACGCAATTGACTTCCCGGGTTCTCCTCACGACTATAGGCGTCCCGCTGCCGCCAACGCGGCACTAAAGGGCGCAGTCCAGGCCTTACAAGCACCACGAAAGAGGGTGCGCCTGTATAAATGACGAATCACGCGCGTTACTCGCAGTAGTTTTCATAGCGCCTGTAATGAGGATTTTTTTCATGCCAGCCATCACCCTGACCACGCTCCAAAGCCTCAAGCAGACAGGTGAAAAGATCACCATGCTGACCTGCTATGACGCGACCTTCGCCCACGCCTGCAATGAGGCCGGGGTTGAAGTGCTGCTGGTGGGCGACTCCCTCGGCATGGTCTTGCAAGGTCACGACAGCACCCTGCCGGTGACCACTGCTGAAATGGCCTACCACGTGGCAGCCGTCAAACGCGGCAACACCGATGCCCTGATCCTCGCCGACCTGCCCTTCATGGCCTACGCCACCCTCGATCAAACCATGACCAACAGCGCCCTGTTGATGCAAGCCGGTGCGCATATGGTCAAGGTTGAAGGGGCATTGTGGCTCGCGGACTCGATCCGTCTGCTGGCCGAACGCGGCATCCCGGTGTGCGCGCACATGGGGCTGACACCGCAATCGGTCAACATCCTCGGCGGCTATAAAGTCCAGGGCCGCAACGAGAACCAGGCGCGGCAGATGCGTGCCGACGCGATTTCCCTGGAACAGGCCGGCGCGGCCATGCTGCTGCTCGAATGCGTACCGAGCGAACTGGCCGAAGAAATCAGCCAGGCGGTGAAGATCCCGGTGATTGGCATCGGCGCCGGCAGTGGCACCGACGGTCAGGTCCTGGTTCTGCACGACATGCTGGGCTTGTCCATGACCGGCCGCGTGCCAAAGTTCGTGAAGAACTTCATGACCGACCAGAGCAGCATTCAAGCCGCCTTGAGCGCTTACGTCACTGAAGTCAAAGCGGCGACTTTCCCTGGCATCGAACACGGATTCTCTGCATGAACACCGTAAAAACCGTACGCGAACTGCGGGCCGCGGTGGCCCGCGCCCGTAGCGAAGGCAAGCGCATCGGCTTCGTGCCGACCATGGGCAACCTGCACAGCGGGCATATCGCGCTGATTACCAAAGCCACCCAACGGGTGGATTTCGTGGTCGCGAGCATTTTCGTCAACCCGCTGCAATTCGGCGCCGGCGAAGACCTCGACAAATACCCGCGGACCCTGGCCGCCGATCAGGAGAAACTGCTCCAGGCCGGTTGCCATCTGCTGTTTGCCCCAACCGTCGAAGAAATGTACCCCGACGGCATGGCCGGCCAGACCCGCGTCAGCGTTCCGCAACTGTCTGAAGGCCTGTGCGGCGCCAGCCGTCCGGGGCATTTCGAAGGGGTGGCGACGGTAGTCAGCAAGCTGTTCAACATGGTCCAGCCGGACCTGGCGATCTTTGGCCAGAAAGACTTCCAGCAACTGGCGGTGATTCGCGCCCTGGTGCACGACCTGAACATGCCGATACAGATCATCGGCGAACCGACCGTACGGGCCGCCGACGGTCTGGCGTTGTCGTCACGCAATGGTTTCCTCAGCGAAGAACAGCGGGCCATCGCACCAGAGGTCTATCGCACCCTGACCCGGATCAGCGACGCGATCAAACAGGGCGAGCGCGATTACCCGACGCTGATCAACGAGCAGATCAAGCAACTGGAAGTCGCTGGCCTGCGTCCGGATTACCTGGAAATTCGCCATGCGCTGACCTTGCGTCCGGCGACAGCGCAGGATCGGGATCTGGTGATTCTGGTGGCGGCGTTCCTCGGCACGACGCGGTTGATCGACAACCTGCATCTGAACCTCGACGCTACGTCCTAACGGCAAGATCAAAAGATCACAGCCTGCGGCAGCTCCTATACGGTCTCGCGGAGACCTTTAGGAGACGCCGCAGGCTCGGGCCGCGTTCGGACGATCTTTTGCGTTGTATTGCCGCCCACAAAGCCTTCGGGCAAACTGCCCCCCGTTCGATTCCGACCCGGGGAAACACTCATGCACGCCATCATGCTCAAGGCCAAGCTGCATCGCGCCGAAGTCACCCACGCTGTACTCGATTACGAAGGCTCTTGCGCCATCGACGGTGAATGGCTGGATTTGTCCGGCATCCGTGAGTACGAACAGATCCAGATCTACAACGTCGACAACGGCGAACGCTTCACCACCTACGCGATTCGTGGCGAAGAAGGCTCGCGCATGATCTCGGTCAACGGTGCCGCGGCGCACAAGGCCAAGGTCGGCGACCGCGTGATCATCTGCGCCTACGCCCACTACAGCGAAGCCGAACTGCTCAATTTCAAGCCGCGCATGCTCTACATGGCGCCGGGTAACGAACTGAGCCACACCAGCAATGCCATTCCGGTTCAGGTCGCCTGACCGAACCGCCCCCCTCCCAGCTTTCCGTTTGTCGGACCGCTCCTGGTTAAATGTTAAAAAAGTACCGGGAGCAGGTCAGACAAAGTCAAGACAGATTGCAGCGCGAGGTTTACTGTATTCGCCCTGCGCCAGAAATCGTGTCGACGCAGTTGACCGGACGCCCACCCACAGCGCTCCGGGATTTTTAGTGTTCAAAAGGCCGTTCAAGTAAAAGGAAAACCGCAGCGATGGCGTATTACCGCACTCCTCACGACGTTACCGCTCTGCCCGCTTGGCAAGCGCTGAATGACCACCGCCAAGCCATGCAGGATTTCAGCATGCGCGAAGCCTTTAATGCCGACCCGCAGCGTTTTAATCAATTCACCCTCAGCAGCTGCGGCCTGTTTCTCGACTACTCGAAGAACCTGATCAACGCCGAGACCCGCAATCTGCTGGTGGGCCTGGCCAACGAAGTCGACCTCAAGGGCGCGATCAAAGCGCTGTTCTCGGGCGAGATCATCAACGCTTCCGAAGGACGCCCGGCCCTGCATACCGCACTGCGCCGTCCGGTGGGCGACAAGCTGTCGGTCAACGGCGTCAACGTGATGCCCGACGTGCACAAAGTGCTGAACCAGATCACCGATCTCGTGGGCCGTATCCACGACGGTCTGTGGCGCGGTTACACCGAGAAGCCGATCACCGACGTTGTGAACATTGGCATCGGTGGCTCGTTCCTCGGCCCTGAGCTCGTGTCCGAAGCGCTGCTGTCCTACGCCCAGAAAGGCGTGCGTTGCCATTACCTGGCGAACATCGACGGCAGTGAATTCCACGAACTGACCATGAAGCTGCGCGCCGAGACCACGCTGTTCATCGTCTCGTCGAAATCCTTCAACACCCTCGAAACCCTGAAAAACGCCCAGGCCGCCCGCGCCTGGTATCTGGCTCAGGGCGGTTCGGAAGCCGAGCTGTACCGTCACTTCATCGCCGTCTCCAGCAACAACGCGGCGGCCGTGGCGTTCGGTATTCGTGAAGAGAACATCTTCCCGATGTGGGACTGGGTCGGCGGCCGTTACTCGCTGTGGTCGGCCATCGGTTTGCCGATTGCCCTGGCCATCGGCATGTCGAACTTCAAGGAACTGCTGTCCGGTGCCTACACCATGGACCAGCATTTCCAGAGCGCGCCATTCGAACAGAACATGCCGGTACTGCTGGCGTTGCTCGGCGTCTGGTACGGCAACTTCTGGGGCGCGCAGAGCCACGCGATCCTGCCGTACGACCACTACCTGCGCAACATCACCAAGCACTTGCAACAGCTGGACATGGAATCCAACGGCAAGAGCGTGCGCCAGGACGGCACGCCAGTGTCCACCGATACCGGCCCGGTAATCTGGGGCGGCGTTGGCTGCAACGGTCAGCATGCTTACCACCAGTTGCTGCACCAGGGCACCCAACTGATCCCGGCCGACTTCATCGTGCCGATCGTCAGTTTCAACCCGGTGTCCGACCACCACCAGTGGCTGTACGCCAACTGCCTGTCGCAAAGCCAGGCATTGATGCTCGGCAAGACCCGCACCGAGGCTGAAGCCGAGCTGCGTGACAAGGGTATGGCCGAGGATGAAGTGCAAAAACTGGCCGCGCACAAGGTGATCCCGGGCAACCGTCCGAGCAACACCCTGGTGCTCGAACGCATCAGCCCGCGGCGTCTTGGCGCACTGGTGGCGTTGTACGAACACAAAGTCTTCGTGCAAAGTGTGGTCTGGGGCATCAATGCCTTCGACCAGTGGGGCGTGGAGTTGGGTAAAGAGCTGGGCAAAGGCGTCTACAACCGCCTGGTCGGCAGCGAAGAAACCCCGGCCGACGATGCTTCCACCCAAGGCCTGATCAACTACTTCCGCGGTCGTCACCGCGGGTGATAGGCTGAAGGGGCGGTTTACCCGCCCCTTCAACTTGCAGCACCGACAGTTCCACGGCACCGGGTTTACTGCAAAATCGGTGGCGTGCGCTATTACTGTGTAGGAGCTGCCGAAGGCTGCGATCTTTTGATCCT